>JBILLI010000021.1:0-24963 GCA_044376155.1 Polyangiales bacterium | reverse complement strand
TCGCACCACCACCCGCACGGTGTCGACGTCGGTGACCGGGGTGAGGTCGGTGTCGAGCACCACGACCACCTGGGTGAGCGGCGAGACACACGCGCCGCACGCCAGGAGCACGGTCAGCGCGCGGGCAGGGATCACCAGGAGAGCACCGCGCCGTAGGCGGTCCCCCAGGTGCCCTGCACGGGGGCCTCGGTGCCCGAGAAGAGCAGCACGCCGCCCACGACGAGGCCCGCGACGACGACGGCGGCGCCGGTCCAGAACCACCAGCGGGAGAGCACGCTGGGGTTCGACGAGAGGGTCACCACGACGCGCTCTTGACGACCCGGGGTGAGGTCCAGGGCGCGACGCTCGGACTGGTGCGACGACGCGCGCACCTCGAGGGTGTGCGCGCCGGGAGGGAGCTCTCCCGAGAAGGTCCCGCGGCCGCGCTCGACGCCGTCGATGGAGATCACCGCGTCGTCGACGCTCACCTGCACCTGCAGCCGCGCGGGCAGCGGGTGCGCGGTGACATCCAGCAGCACGTCATCGCTGGCCCCGGGGGACAGGGTGAGCGTGCGCGTGGCCGACTCGTAGCCCGCGCGGCGCGCCTCGAAGACGTGGCGGCCGGGGTCGACCGGGAGCACCACGTCGAGCTCGCGCGGGGTAAGCACGCGGTCGTCGATGCGCACCTCGTCGGCGAGTCCGCGCACCGAGAGCCGCACGCGGGCGAGGGCGCCGCGGAGCTCTGCCGCGATGGTGGCAGCGTCGCGCCGCAGCGGCTCGCGCTCCGGCGCCGCGTTGAGAAAGCGCTCGAAGGTCGCGATGGCGCGGAGGTAGGACCCCGTGCCGCGGTACGCGAGAGCGAGGTTGTAGAGCACCGACGGAGACTCCCGCAGCGCCAGGGATCGCTCCAGCGCCGCGGCGGCCTCGGCGTAGCGCGCGTCTTCGAGCAGCCGCACGCCCTGCTCGAAGCTCGCGCGCGCGTCGGGGGCGTTCTGCCCGAAGGCGGCAACGCTCCACAGCGCCAGGGCGAAGAGGCCCGCGAGGCAGGGACCGCGACGGGTCAACGGTACTCCCTCAGCGGCGCGATGCGCGGACGGGTCGGCGCGGGCTCGGCCGGACGCTCCACGGGGTGCTCGACCTGGGGCTCGACCGACGGGGCGGGCGCAGCGGCTTCGGCGTTGCGCGGCGTGGACCGCCGACGACCCGTTCCGGCGGGGCGCGGGGTGACGGGCGGATCCACGGGGGGCGCGGGCTGAAGGTGCTGCACGGGCGGCGCGAACTCGGTCGGTCGCGGGGGGGCCGCGGGGGGCGCGGCGGGCGCGGGCGCGGTGACCGCGGGAGGGGTGGACGGCCTGCGGGTCGCGAGGGTGAGCACGCCCGCGAGGACCACCAGGGTCAGGGTCACCCCCACGGCGACGTAGAACGTCGGCGACGACGCCCGTGCGATCTGCTTCGGCCCGCGGAGCTGCGCGGGGATGTGCAGCACGCGCGTGGGCGAGGCCGGCGAGAGTGCGTCTTGCAGTTCGCGCAGCAGCGTCGGCGCGTCGGGCTGGCGTGACTCCGGGCGGAGCGAGACGGCGCGGGCGAGCACGGGCTCCCAGGTGCCCACGTCCATCGCGAAGGTCGCCGGGGTGGGGCGGCGCTCGGAGAAGATCTCTTGAAACAGGGCCTCGTTGCTCCCGCGGTAGGGGCGCTCGCCCGTGAGCATCGAGGTGCACACGAGCCCCAGCGCGTGCACGTCGGTCCACGGGCCGGTGCGTCCGCGGGCGGCCTGCTCGGGCGCGGCCCAGCGCGGGGAAAACGCCAACAGCGCAGTGTGGGTGTGCGACTCGTCGCGGGCCTCGGGCTGCGCGGGGCGCGTGTCGTCGACGACCTTCGCGATGCCGAAATCCAGCAGGCGCAGGGCGGGGCCCGCGGGGGTGTCGACGAGCATGAGGTTGCCCGGGGTGATGTCCCGGTGCGCGATGCCGCGGCCGTGCGCGAGGGCGAGGGCCTCAAGCACGGGGGTGAGCAGTTGGAGGGTCTCGTCGCGGTCGAAGGGGCGACCGGTGTCGCGACGCGCGCCGATGGCGCGGTGCAGGGTCTGCCCGTCGATCCAGTCGAGGATCATGTACGGCGTCTCGCGCCCCTGAACGTCGCGGGTCACGCCGAAGTCCAGCGCGCGGACCACCGCGGGGTGATCGAGGCTCGCGATGATCCGGGCCTCCTGGGCGAAGCGCTCGACGAAGATCGCGCGCATGCCCTCGCTGTACTCCTCGGGGACCTTCAGCAGCTTGATGGCCACCGGGCGGTCGAGGGTGAGGTGGTGGCCGCGGTACACCCGCCCGAAGCCACCTTCGGCGACGAAGAGGTCGACCCGTACGTGCTCGTGCACGAAGGGGAGCTCCCCGGTGGCGGTGGCGAGGGCGGCGGGCACAGCCCGATGGGAGCCCGTCGCGCGTCGCAGGTCAACCCTTCGCGCGCCGTCGCGGCCGTCAGTCGCCGCACCAGGAGCGTTACCCGGGTAACGCCTCTCCCCGGGGCTCCTCGCGGCGCGCCATGTTCGGGCGGGCACAGGGGGTGCTGGATCGCGCGAGGATGTGTCGACTCACCTTCGCCCTGCCCGCGGTGCTCGTCGCCTGCGGCGGCGCCTCTCCGACCCCCGTGGCCGACGCCGCCGCGCCCACCGACCGCGCCGTCGTGGAGGTCGGCGTCGACGCGCCGCCCCCCGCGGACGTCACCTCCGACGTCACCGCCGCGGTCGATGTCGCGACCGCGGAGAACCGGTTGGTCTGGTCCGAGGTGAGCGCGTCGGGGACGGCGCCGACGGCGCGATGGGGCACGATGATCGCCGACCGGGGCGACGGCACCGCGCTGGTGTACGGCGGCACGAACCTGGATGTGGGCGGGCGGGGAACCGTGAGCCGCGAGCTCTGGCGCTTCGACGGGCGCAGCGATCCGCCCGCGTGGACGCCGGTGTCGGCCGACGGCGTGCCCCCGAACCGCTACTGCGGATGCGTGGGGTGGGTGCCGACGACGCGCACGCTGCTGATGGTGGGCGGGCGCAACCCCAACGAGAGCGTGCCGGAGACGTGGTCCCTTGATGAAGCGCAGGGCGCGTGGACACAACTCCCGACGCGCACCACCCCGCCCGGGGTCATCGGCTGTCAGATGGCGTGGTCGTCGGCGCGCGGCGCGCTCTACCTCTTCGGCGGCGGCGGGCAGACCGCGGGCTTCTCGAACCGCACCTGGCGCTGGGACACCTCCGCGCAGGCGTGGGTGATGCTCGACGCGACGGGGCCTCGCGCGCGCTACGACGACGCGCTCGTGCCGATGCACGACGGCCGCCACCTGCTCATGGTCGCGGGCGCGCGCACCGCGCAGGCGGGCGCGGGGTTCTTCAACGACGTGTGGCGCTTCGACGCGATGACCGAGACGTGGGCGCAGGTCGCGGTGAAGGGCGATGCCCCGCCCGGACGCCGCACGCCCTGGGTCTCGGTCGACCCCGACGATCGCGGCTTCGTGATGGCCCTTGGCTCTGCAGGCGTGCAGCCCGGCGAGACCCTCGACGACCTCTGGCGCTTCGACCTCGTCGCGGGGCGATGGACGCAGCTCACCCCCGACGTCGCGCCGCCGGCCCGCGGGTGGACCGGCGCGCTGCCCGGCGCCGGGGCGGTGCGAGGGTACGTCTTCGGCGGCTTCGACAACGGAGCGCCGCTCGGCGACCTCTGGCGGCTCCGCGCCGAGCGCTGACCGCGGAGCGTCTTGACAGGGAGTCACCAACGACGGTCCGCTGGCGCTTGAGTGTCATCCAGTGACCAACGCGGCGCGGCCGGGGGGAGCCGCCATCCGAACGGGCCCGCCGCCCTGGAGGAGTTTCTCCGTGGCACGCAGCTCTTCAAAGGCTGCGACGCCGCGGTGGTGTCCAAGGTCTCGGCGCACGCCGAGGTGCTGGAGTTCGTCCGCGGGGCGGTGATCCTGCGGGCGGGCGCTGCGTCTGACGGCCTGGTGATCCTGTTGCGGGGCCGCGCGAGCCACGCGGTGGTGAGCGCGAGCTCTGGCGCCGCCACGGTCCTCGACGCGCTGCAGCCCGGCGATCACGCGGGCGACGTCGCGGTGATTCTGCGCGCGTCGCAGCCCTACAGCCTGCTCGCCGACGAGCCCTGCGTGGCGGTGCGGCTGCGCGGCGAGATCGTCGACACCCTCATCGCGAAGGTGCCGCAGTTTCTGCACAACCTCGCGCGCCGTCTCGCCACGCGCAACGTCGGCCTGAGCATGACCTCCATGCGCGGTGGCGGGGCCTCGACGCCCGCGCGCACGATGATGATCGCCGCCGAGGCGATGACCCGCTTCGTCGAGGTCAGCGACTACGAGCCCGCGGCGAAGGTCGTGCAGCTCGTGCCGAGCAAGCTGATCCTCGCGCACCGCCTGTTGCCGCTGCGGCTCGAGGGCAACGCGCTGACCGTGGGCATGGTGTCGCCTCGCAATGCCACGGCCCTCTCGGAGCTCCGTCAGGTGGTGCCCTCGCTGGAGCTCGAGGTGGCGGCGATCTCGCAGGACGACTTCACCCTCGCCGTGCAGCGGCTCCGCATCGACGGCGGCGGTCGCGGCGAGGCCGCCCGGGGCGTCCGGGTCATAGACCCCGACACCTTGCAGTTCGACGTGGTGGACCAGGAGCGCGACGCCGACAAGGTGGTGAAGGTGGTGGGCGACGAGGTCGTGCGGGCGGTGAGCCGACTCATCGCCGGGGCGCTTCAGCGCGAGGCCTCGGACGTGCACGTGGAGCCCGAGGTGGGCGGCGTGCGCGTGCGCTACCGCGTGCAGGGGATGCTGGTCGACGCGCCCGACGTGATCCCGCCGTCGTTCGCGAAGGGCGTCGTCGCGCGGATCAAGATCCTCGCGGGCCTCGACATCACCGACCGTCGCACGCCGCAAGACGGCCGCATCGGGATGACCGCGGGCAACCGCGAGGTCGACCTGCGGGTGTCGACCCTGCCAAGCTCTCGCGGCGAGAAGGTCGTGCTGCGGGTGCTCGAGGGCGCCGGGGTCTCGCGCCCGTTGGAGCACATCTTTCTCGAGCCCAACCTGCTCGCCGCCGCGCGGCGCGCGGTGCTGCGGCCCCACGGCGCGGTGCTCGTCGCGGGCGCCACGGGCTCGGGCAAGAGCTCGTCGCTCTACGGGATGCTGCAGGAGCGTCGGCGCGCTCGCCCCGACTCCTCGGTGCTCATGGTCGAGGACCCCATCGAGTACCGCCTCGCGGGGGTGACTCAGGTTCAGGTGAACGCGGGCATCGGCCTCGGCTTCGCGCAGGTGCTCCGCGCGGCCCTGCGGCAAGACCCCGACGTGATCGTGGTGGGCGAGACCCGCGACCCCGAGACCGCGCGTCTCGCGCTGGAGTCGGCGATGACGGGCCATTTGCTCTTCACCTCGCTGCACGCGAACGACGTGATGGCCACGCTGCAGCGGCTGGAGACCCTCGGGTGCTCCCGCACGCTGGTGGCGCAGTCGCTCGCGCTGGTGGTGGTGCAGCGGCTGGTGCGGCGGCTGTGCGCGCAGTGCGCCCGGGTCGAGGCGCCCGCGCCCGCGCTGCTCGACGCGCTCGTGGCGCGGCGGCTCGCCGAGCGCGGCGCGAGCGTCACGCTGCCGCGGGCGGTGGGCTGCGACGCCTGCAACGGCACCGGGTACGCGGGCCGCGTGGCGGTCACCGAGGGGCTCGCGCTCAACGAGGAGCTCCGCGCGGCGCTGATGACGGGCGATGGGTTCGCCGAGCTCGCAAAGGCCGCCGCGCAGGCGCGGGCGCTGCACACCTTCGCGCAGTGCGCGTCGTTCTTGATGGCGCGCAAGGTCATCGCGGCCACCGAGGCGCTGCTGGCGGTGGCGGAGTAGGCCGTGGACGCGCTGCTCGACAACCCCCTCGCGCTGGGCGCGGCCGCGGCGGTGGTGCTCCTGGGCCTCGCGGCGCTGCGGCGACGGGGCGCGGCGGGCAAGGCCGAGGAGATCCCGGGCCTCGACGCGCTCATCGCCGCGGGGAAATACGACGACGCCGCGACCCTCGCGCTGGAGCACCAGCGCCCGCGGGTGGCCATCGAGCTGCTGCTCCGCGGGCAGCGCGTGGCGCGCGCCGCGGGCATCGCCGCGCGCGAGGGCGACCTGCGCCTCGCCGGGGAGCTCTACGACCGCGCGGAGGATTTCGAGCGCGCCGCGCAATGCTACGAGCGCGCCGGGATGAACGGGCCCGCGCAGGAGTCCCGCGCGAAGCTGCCCGCGGCCGTGCCGAAGCAGCCCGCGCCCGCAGCGCCGGCGCCGGTGCTGTCCCTCGACGACGCCGCGCGCGCCGCGGAGGAGCGCCTCGGCGCGGGCGACATCGAGGCCGCCGCGCAGGTGTACCGCGACGCGGGGATGCTCGACGAGGCCGTGCACCTCTTCGCGAACGTGCTTGGGCTCCCGGGCGAGGCCGCGCCGTTGGTGGCGAAGCTCGGCAACGCCGAGCGCGCCGCGGAGCTCTACGAGATCGCGGGCATGCGTCCCGAGGCCGCGCGGGTCTGGGCCGAGGTCGCGCGCGCCCTGCGCCGCCCCGAGGACGTCGCCCTGCGGGTGGTGCGCCTCGACCCCGCGGTGGGCCTCGCGTTGCTGGAGGACCTCGCGCGCGTCAAACCCCTTGCGGGAGAAGGGGTGACGATCCACTTCGAGCTCGCGATGCTGCTCGCCGAAGGCGGAGAGGTCGAGCGCGCGCGGGCGATCTTCGGCGACATCGAGCGGGCGCACGGGGACTACCGGGACGTGGGCGCGCGGCTGCGGGCGCTGCGCGGGGGAGGGGGCGCGGAGAGGTCGCGGGAGCCCGAGGCCGTGCAGGTGGTGGTGCAGCCGGTGATCGTCGGGCCCGGCGAAGAGATCGATATGGCGCGCATCGCGCAGGAGGCGGCCGCCGCGGCGGTGTCTCGGGCGCGGCGCACGTCGGTGCGACCGGGGGCGGTCCCGCAGACGCGGGTGCAGGTCACGCTCAACGCGGCCGCGCGGGGCACGATGTTCGCGCCGGGGCTCGAAGAGACGCCCGTCACCGCGGTGCTGCTGCAGGACCACGCGGTGCGCGAGGCGCGGGAGGGCCCCAGCGTGGCGGCGCTCACGCGCTTCATCAAGGGCAGCGGCTGCGACCTCGGCAACATCGAGGTGTTCTATCGCCTCGGCCTCGCGCACCTCGCGGGCGGCGACTGGGACCGCGCGCTGCGGTGCTTCGAGCAGGTCGATGAGGCCTCGCCGGGCTACCGCGACGCGGAGGCGCGGGCCGACGAGGTTCGGCGGTGGCGCGAGGCCATGGGCGCGCGGCGCACCCTCGTGGGCGCCTAGGGCGCGGCGGGGCGCTATGAGCTCCTCGGGGAGCTCGGCCGCGGCGGCATGGCGGTGGTCTACCGCGCGGTCGACACGGTGCTCGACCGCGAGGTGGCGCTGAAGTTCCTCAACGCCGAGTCCAGCGCCAGCGCCGAGATCCGGGAGATGTTTCAGCGCGAGGCGCGCAGCGTCGCGCAGCTCAACCACGCGAACATCGTCACGGTCTACGACTTCGGCACCTACACCGGCCGGACCTTCCTCGCGATGGAGTTCGTCGAGGGGGTCACCGTCGATCAGCTCGTGCAGTCCGAGGGGCGGCTCGGCGTGGTCGAGGCCCTGCGGATCACCGCGCAGGTGCTCCAGGCGCTGGAGTACGCCCACGCGCGAAAGATCATCCACCGCGACGTGAAGCCTTCGAACATGATGCGCTCGACCGCGGGCGTCGTGAAGCTCATGGACTTCGGCCTCGCGAAGTCGATCGCGCAGGGAGACAAGGCCTCGCTCATCGCCGGCACCCCGGCGTACATGCCCCCCGAGCAGCTCTACGGTCGCCGCGTGGACCACCGCGCGGACCTCTACGCCACCGCGGCCTCGCTCTACGAGATGCTCAGCGGGCGCCTCCCGTTCGAGTCCATGGACCGCACCGCCCTCCCGCCGCCGCTGCGCGCCCTGCACCCCGAGGTGCCCGAGGTCATCGAGCGGGTGATCGTTCGCGGTCTCTCGGTCGACCCCGAGCAGCGCATGGCGTCGGCCGCGGAGTTCGCCGCGTCGCTGCAGCGCGTGCTCGACACCGTGGAGCGGGGCAGCCTGCGCCCGCCGTCGGGGGCGCCCTCGGCCGAGGTGATCCCCTCGCTGCCCGCGCCTTCGGCCGCCCTCGCCGCGCTCGTCCCCGCCGAGACCGTGGTGGCCCCGAAGGAGACCGCCGAGGTCAGGAAACAGACCGTGCGCTTTGGCGCGCCCCGCCGCTGACTCCCCTCGCGGTTCGTTCGTGACGGCTGTCACGAGAAGAACTCTTCCCGTCGCGCGAGAAAACCGATATGAGGGTAAGGCGCGAACTTCGTGCGCCGACGAGGTCCAGTTGCTCAATCCCCCCCGACCGAGCCGCCGCTCGCTGCTGGTGCTCTCTGCAGGCGCCGTGGCACAGGCCTGCTCGGGCTCGTTGACCCCGATCGAAGGGCGCGACGCGACGGCTGACGCCCGCGCCGACGGCGGAGAATTGCTCGACCGGGGGCTCCCGGTGGACGGCGTCTCGTCGGAGGACGGCAGCGTGGCCGCAGACGGTTCGCCTGGGACCGATGCGTTGCTGTCGCAAGACGTCGACGATCCCTTCGCGGGGCTTGACGGGGGCGTGCCGCGCCCCGCGCTGCGGGGGTGGGTGCCGCCGGGGGGCACGGAGGTCGGGCTCATCGCGGATCACCCCGTAGGGTCGTGGCGGTATCACCCCGGCGCGCGCGCGGTCGTGGCCCGAGATGGGCGGGGCTTCTACGCGTACTCCGCGATCTGCACGCACGAGGGCTGCCTGCTCCTGCCGCCGGGAGGGGACGGTCGGGCGGAGTGTCCGTGTCACCGCTCGGTCTTCGACGGCGCGGGCCGCGCGCTGCCGGGCAGCATGGCGACCACGGCGCTGCGTCGCTACGGCGTGACGCTCTCGGCCGGGCGCATCTTCGTCGACCCCGCCACGCGCGTCGGGGACGCCGACCGTGCGGTGCCGCCCGACCCTGACGCGGGCGTGGTCGGCGCCGACGTGCAGCGCATCGACGGCGCGGTCTTCGACAGCAGCGCGCGCGATGCGGGCGCGCCCGACGTGGACCTCTGCATGGAGGGCCGCGACGTGGGCCCCGTGTCGATGTTCGGGGTGGGCACCTGGACCCTCGTTACCGCCGCGCGGGTCATCGTCGCCCGCGACAGCCGCGGGATCTTCGCCTTCTCGGCGCTGTGCACGCACTCGGGCTGCACCGTCGACCCGCCGAACCCGACCAACGGCGCGAGCCGCTGCTCGTGTCACGGCAGCGAGTTCAACGGCAACGGTGCCGTCACCCGCGCGCCGGCGCGCGAAGACCTTGATCACTATGTCGTTGCCGTGTGCGCCGGGAGGGTCCGCGTGGACTCCGGCCGCGTGGTGAACCCTGGCACCCGCACCCCCGTCCCGTGAGAGGAGCGTCGTCGAGCATGCGTCGCACACCGATGAGGTCTTCGATGAAACGTGCCCCGGGCACGCGGGCGCTGCTCGCGGCGCTCGCCCTGGGCGCGGTCACCTGTGCAGACCGGGGGGAGGTCACCCGGCAGAGCGTGCAGGCGAGCACCTCCTGCGCGCCTCTGCAGGTGGAGCCCACGCGGCTCTTTCGGCAGATGTCCCTCGACCTCCGCGGCGCGCCCCCGCGCTTCGAGGAGATCGAGGCCGTCGCGCAGGCCGGGCGCATCCCGCCCGAGCTCGTCGACCGCATGCTGCAGAGCCCGGAGTTCCTCGACCAGAGCGAGCGCTGGCACGCCGACCTGCTCTGGCCGAACATCGACAACTTCGCGCTGCAGGCGACGCCGGTGCGGCTCACGTCGGGCGGTCCCAACCCCGAGCTCGCCCTCGATGTGCTCAACAGCGCCACGGCGGAGACGACGTGTCCGACCTCGGGCACGGGGCGCCTCACCGCGGTCGTGTGCTGCACGCCGAACAACCCCAATCACCCCGCGTGCTGCCTCCCGCGCAACAACGGCCGCTACGACGCCAATGACCCGGCGTGCGTCGCGAAGAGCCAGGCGCTCGGGGCGATGTTCATCGCCTATGGCGGCACGGGCGATCGCCCGCTGCGTGGCGGGCTCTCGGGCTGCGACGAGGCGCTGGAGTACCCCCCCGCGCGCGTCACGGTCGGGGACCGCCGCTGGCTCCATCAGCCTGACGGCCGCCCGTACTACGTGTCTCCCCGCAACGGGCAGGTCCGTTACTACTACGACGAGGACCAGGTCCCGCTGCCCTTCGACGACTGGACGCACTGCCCGAACTACTGCCGCGCGCTCGTCGGCACGGGCGCCAACAACGCGTTCCAGACCGCGGATTTTCGCCAGAAGTTTCGCGTCGAGGCGGGTCGCCGCGTCGACGGCGATCACCCGCTGGCGCGCTGCGACGAAGGGTTCACCGAGGTCGTGAACACCTGCAACAACGCGCGGTACGCCGGCCCCGACGAGAGCCTTCGCGGTCGGCGCGAGGGCTACGTGCTGCGGTCGACGTACTGGACCGACGGGCGGCTCTTGAAGGTCTGCGCCTATGACGCCCAGGAGCGCACCAACTCCATCTCCACGGGCCTGGCCTGCGCGCCCCGCGACCGCATGGACCCCTCGTGCGGCTGCGGCGCGAACGGCGAGAACTGCATGCCCTCGCAGGGCTTCCAGTCGGCGCTGCCCTCGGGCGTCGAGCGGGCCGCGCGCGAGGGGCTCAACCAGGAGCCCCTGCACATCGTGCGCTCGGTCATCGGCCGCGACGAGGACTACTTCAACGCCTACACCACCCGGCGCTCCTTCGTGACCGGCGCCCTGTCGTTCCTCTACCGACGGCAGCTCGGCAAGGTCTACGGCGTGGACCTCGTCTCGCCGGGGCCGCAGATCCCCGAGGCGCGCTACGACGACCCCAACTGGCACGAGTTCGTGCGCGGGCCCGAGCACGCCGGCGTGCTCACCACCCCCGCGTACCTCGCGCGCTTCCCCACCTGGCGGTCGCGCATCAACCAGTTCCGCACGATGCTCATGTGTCGGCCCTTCGAGCCCTCGCCCGGGCCCCTGCCCGCGGCCGACGACGCGTGCAACCGCGAGCCGAACCTCGCACGCCGCTGCGGTTGCCAGAGCTGCCACACCGCCATCGAGCCGCTGGGTGCGTACTGGGGGCGCTGGGCCGAGCGCTCGGCGCGTTACCTCGACCCCTCGACCTTCCCCTCGGCGGATCCCAACTGCGCGCTGTGCGCGGTCACGGGGCAGGGGTGCACCACGCGCTGCCGCACGCACTACGTGACCTCGACCCTCGACGCCGACGGGTCGCGCTACGCCGGCACCCTGTTGGGCTATCTCTACCGCGACGGCGATGAGCTCTCGCGCATCGACCAGGGCCCCGCGGCGCTGGTCGCGAACGCCCTCTCCACCGGCGAGATGCAGTCGTGCACCGTGCAAACCGTGTGGCGTCGGTTGGTGGGGCGGCCGATGTCCACCAACGAGACCACCACGGTGCTGCCGACGCTGGTCCGCCGGTTCGAGGCGAGCCACCACAACTATCGTCAGCTCGTGCGCGCCGTGATCAACGCGCCCGCGTACCGGAGGATCGACTGATGCTGCGCCGCACGCTCCCCCTCGCGCTCGCCTCCCTCGCGCTGTGGTCCTGCGACGCGACGCCCACCGCCTCGGTGCGCGCCGCGCGGCACGCCCCCGAGCGGGCGCCCGCGCCCACCACGCCGACGACGCCCACCACGCCGACGACGCCCACCACGCCGACGACGCCCACCACGCCGACGGACCCGTCCACGCCTGGCAGCGTGCGACCCGTGGACCCGGGCTCCACCGCGGGCGCGACGCCCGATGAGCTGCCCCTCGACAACCCCGACATGAACGACGGGCACGTGGGGCGCGCGCCCCGGCGCGTCGACGTGCGGCAGTTCCGCGCGGCGCTGATGAACGCCGTGGGCCTCACGTGGATGGAGTCGCGACGCATCGCCTCGGCCGAGGTGCCCGGCGGCGCGTACACCGACCCGAACGCCGACATGCTCGTGCAGGTGGCCGCGACCCTCGGGCAGCCGAACTACCTCACCTCCACCTCCGAGGCCGTGGACCCCAACCCCACCTTCTCGAAGCTCGTGGGCGACGCCGCGCGCAAGGCGTGCCGCGATGGCATCACCATGGACCTCGCGCGCGCCCCCGGGGAGCGCATCCTGCTTCGTCACGCCACCGAGCGCGACACCTTTGCGAGCAACCCCGACGGCGTGCGGCGCAACCTCTCGTACCTCGCGCTGCGCTTCTGGGCGCGGCAGGTGGCCCCCGGCGACGCGGGCCTCGCGGGCCTTCAGCGGCTCTTCGAGCTCGCGTCGACGCTGCCTGGCGAAGGCAGCCTCCCGGCAGGCACGCCGGCCGACGGATGGCGGGCGGTCTGCATCGCCCTCGTGACCGACAACCAGTTCCTCACCTACTGAGCGCGCGGGGCACAGACGTCATGACCAGCCAACGACGAGACGACCGAGACGTTCCGGGCTTCACCCTCAGCCGCCGCAGGTTGCTCCAGGGCGCCTGCGCCGCTGTGGGCAGCGCCGCCGTGGGAATGTTCGGCTTCGAACGATTCGCCCGCGCCGACCTGCCGCTCCCCTCGGGGCGCGCGTTCATCTTCTGTTACTTCCCCGGCGGCTGGGACCAGCTGCTCTTCCTCGACCCCCGCGACCCGACGGCGCCGGGCTTCTCCGACGAGAACCGCGCCACGAACCTCTTCGAGACGCGGTACTCCGAGCTCGACGGGGTCAACGGCTTCGCGGGTCGGATCCTTCGCCCGGCGGACCCGGCCTCGCCGCTGACCTTCGGACCGGCTGCGGCGAAGACCGCCGACGCCGTGAAGATCACGGACTTCGCGAGCCGCATCGCCATCGTCCGCGGGATGAACATGTCCACCCTCGGGCATGAGGTGGGCTATCGGTACTTCCTCACGGGGAAGTTCCCCGCGGGCGCGGCCGCGCGAGGCTCCTCGGTGGCCACCGAGATCGTCGCGCAGATGGCCCCGCGCCGGCCCATCCCGAACCTCGCGCTGCGCACCGAGACCTACAACGACCGGCACCCGGGCTCGGCCTCGGCGCTGCGCGTCGACAACATCAACGACCTGCTCCTCGTGCTCCAGCCGTCGGCGTTTCAAGAGCGCGACGTGGTCGAGCGGGCCCTCGCGCAGTACGGCCAGGCGGTCGCGCCGTGCGACGTCGAGGCGCTCAACCGCCGTGGCCTGCTCAGCCAGATGCGCGCCTCGCGGGACCAGGGCGACACCATCGTGCGCGAGAACCTCGCGGGGCGCTTTCGCTTCGTGAGCGACAACCCCACCGACCCCATGGGCAACCCCACCGAGGCCGCTCGCATCCGCGCGCTCTACGGCTTCGCCCAGGGCGACGTGAACGCGCCCGGCGCCCGCGCGGCGATGGCGGCGCAGGCGGTAAAGCTCGGCGTCTCGCAGGTGGTGTCGATCAGCATCGGCAACGGCACCGACACCCACTTCACGGGCAACGCCGGCCACGCCAACGCGCTCTATCCCGGGGTGAAGGCCTTCACCACGCTGCTCCAGGACCTCGCGTCGACCCCGCACCCCGAGGGCGGCTCGTTCCTCGACCACACGACCCTCCTGGGCTTCTCGGAGTTCTCCCGCACGCCGCTGTTCAACAACTTCGGCGGGCGCGACCACCACCTCACGGGCTCGTGCATCCTCGCGGGCGCGGGCATTCGCGGCAACCAGGTCTTCGGTGCGTCGAGCGACGTGGGCATGGCCGCGCAGCGCTGGGACTTCGTCAACAACCGCCCCTCCGACGCGGGCCAGGTCATCATGCCCGATCACATCGCCGCCACCCTCATGGCCTCGGCCGGACTCGACCCGGCGATCACCCGGGTGAACCCCATCCAGCGGCTCATCGCGACCTGACCCGAGGGTGATGCTCCGCGCGCGTCGTTCTCTCCCCCTGCTCGCGCTCGCCCTGATGGGCGGCTGTCTCGGAGACGCCGCCAGCCTCGTCGGGGGAGCGAACCGCGATGCGGCCAGCGACGCGCGCGCCGACCTCTCCGCCCCGCCGACGGACCTCCCCAACGACACCGTCCCCGCGGTCGACACCCCCGTCGACAGCGCGCCGACCGACGTCGGGGGGCTCGACGCGACCACGATGCCCGACGCATCCGTGGTGGAAGACCGCCCCATCCTCGCCGACGCGCCGGATGCGCCGCGCGCGTGCCCGCCCGTCATCGTGGAGCCGTCGGTGCTGCGTCTCGCGACCGAGGCCGGCGCGCGCTTCACGGCCCGCGGCGGCAGCGGCAGCGGCGCGCTCTTCGCGTTCGCCCCGGGGGCGATCACCGGCGGCGCCTCGCTGGGTGTCGGCGGCAGCCTCGTGGCCGGGCCGCGCGCCGCGAGCTTCGAGGTCATCGCCTCTGACCTCCCGTGCAACGCGCGGGTCACCGCGCGCGTGGAGGTCGTGGGCCCCTTCACCGTGACGCCCTCCGAGGTCACCGTCGCGGCCGGTGGGAGCGTGCGCTTCGCCGCCGACGGGAACCTCGGCGTGGTGCAGTGGGAGATCCTCTCCCGGCCCCCGGGCGGCAACGCGACCCTGGCCAACGACGGGACCTTCTCCGCGGGGACGACCCTCGGGCTCTACCTCCTGCGCGGCCGGGACGCGGGCTCGGGGCGAGAGGTGCAGTCCGCGGCGCGCGTCGGCGCGGGGGTGACGTTTGGCCCCGAGGTCGCGATCCTCGCCGTGCCCGCGGGACGTCGCGCGCCGCTGCGTTGGCGCGGGGGCTCGGGCGCCGTCGACGCGACCCTCGTCGGCGACAGCCTCGGCGTGACGCTGGTGCGCAACGGGGCCGACTGGGTCGTCGACGCCACCGCGGCGACCCCGGGGATGGTGAGCGTGCAGGGCGTCAACCGATCGACCAACGAGCGCGCCATCGCCCGCGTGAGCGTGGGCGAAGAGCTCGCGCCGACGCCCATCCCGCGCGGGCCGCAGAACCTCTTCGGCGACGTGACCTTCGGCGATCTAAACGGCGATGGCCGCACGGATCTCATTGTGGGACAAGCGAATCGCTCGCGCACCGGCCTCGAGACGGGGGGCGTGCTGGTCTACTACGCCGACAGCGAGGGGCGGTGGGCCGACACCCCCGACGTCTCGCTCGACGGCGCGCGCGACCTCGACCACTTCGGCGCGCTGCTCCTCGCCGACGACGCCGACGGCGACGGCGTCACCGACCTCGTGGTGTGCTCGCAGGACCAGGACCTCGGGCGTGACGGCCGCGGCGCGGTGACGGTGTACCTCGGCAGCCGCGCCGGGCTCACGCTCACCCCCGAGCGCGTGCTCGTGGGCGACGCCGCCAACGATCGCTTCGGCGCCGCCGCGCTGCTCACCGACCTCGATGGTGACGGCGCCAAGGACCTCGTGGTGTCGGCCCTCAACGCGACCAACAGCTTCGCGCAGGGCGCCTGTCGGAACAACGGGCGCGTCTACGTCTACCGCGGCGCGCGCGGCCTTCGCGGGGTCTTCGACGCCGTGCCCGCGCAGGTGCTCGACGTGCGCGATCGGCTCACCGACACCGACGGCGCGCCCGACTGCCGCGCGGCCATCGACGCCGGTCGCGCGCTCGCCCTCATCGACATGGACCGAGACGGTCGCGACGACCTCGCCGTGGGCGCCCCCCTCGCGGCGTATGGACCCGCGGGCGCGCCCGTCGCCAACGGCGCGGTGATGCTCTTTCGTGGCGTCGGCCGCGGCGCCTTCGAGACCACCCCCGCGTGGACGGTGCACCTCGCGTCGCTGAACCGCCCCGCGACGCCGCGCTTCGGCACCGGGCTCGACGTGATCCCGCACGGGTCGCAGCGCGCGCTGGTGATTCGCACGCCCTTCTTCGGGCAGAACGTCGCGGGTGTGGCCACGGGGCAGACCGGTGGCTTCTGGGTCTTCCCCCAGGGCGGTCTGGGCCCGCCGGGGCAGGGCGGCATGACCCGGGTGGTGCTCTCGGCCAACGCCTCCACCCGCTGGACCGGCGCGCTCAACGACGGCGCCGCGCGCTCGGCCGCGCTCGCGGACTTCGACGGCGACGGGCAGCTCGACTACCTCGTGGGCGGGGCCGGCGACAACGCCACCAACGGGGTGCTGTACCGCTTCAACCTCACGTCGCTCTCGGGCTCGGCGGTGCCGACGCCCGCGTCAACGGAGCGCGGGGAGGCGGGGGAGTTCCTCGGCGCGCGCGTCGCCGCGCTCCCGCGCCGGGGCGGGGCCGCGGGGCTCGCGGTGTGGTCGGCGTATCGCAACACGCAGAACGGCTTCGCGGGCAGCGCGGTGTGGCTCGTCGACCCGGCGCCCTCGACCGAGTGGGCGACGCACTGGTCGTCGCGGCGTGAGCTCGCGCTGCCGGTGTTCGCCGCGGGTGACCGCTCGGGCACGGGTCTCGCCATCGGCCCGATGCGGGGTGGCGGCAGCGGTGACGTTGCCCTCGGGTCCATCGGCACGCACTCCCCGCCGTTGCCCATGATGGGCGCCACCGCCGCCCGCGCCGCAGGCTTTCGCGCGCGGGTGGGCGTGGTCGACGTGGTCGCCAGCGAGGGCAACGTGAACAACGTGCGCTTCTGGCAGGACCGCGCGGTCGCGCTCGGCGCCGCGGTGGCCGTGCTGGACTTCAACGGTGACGGCCTCGCCGACGTCGCCGTGGGCGATCCCACCGCGAGCTCGGGTGGCAGCGATTGGGTCACCCAACGGCTCGTCGGCAACGACGCCACCGACGCGTGCCTGCTTCGGCTCGGCACCACCATCCCCACAACCGCCCAGGGCGGCCGCGGGATGGTGCGGGTGTACCTCTCGCGCGCCGACGGGCCTGCCGTGGAGCGCTTCTGGCTCATCCCGCGGGAGACCGTCGCCACCGGCGGCACCGCCCGCAGGCTGGGCTTCGGCGCCGTCGTCGCCAACGCGGGCGACGTGAACGGCGACGGGAAGGAAGACCTCCTCGTGGGGCGCGCGGGGGGCGCGACCACCAACGGCGCAGAGGTCGTGCTCGGCCGCGACGCCGATGCGATGGGCCGCGTGCTCGCCCACTGCGGCGATCCCGCGGCGGCGCCCTGGTGGGACGCTCGCGCCGACGGCACCGTCTCGGGCCTCGCCGTCACCCGCGTGGGAGACCTCGACGGCGACGGCTGTGGCGAGGTCGCCGTGTCGGTCTCGGGGAACACCAACAACACCGTCCGCGCAGGCATCTCCCTGCAGTTCGGCTTCGGCCCCCGCTGCGGCGCGCGCACCGCCGCGGAGCAGCTCCTGCTCGTGGCCGACGGTCGCGCGCTGCGGGACAACGTGGTGGGCGATGAGGCCACCCGGGCGAACGACCTCAACGACCTCCCTGGGGTGAGCACGGGCATGGGACTCGTCCTCGCCGGGGGGGCGGACCTCACGGGCGACCGCATCCCCGATCTGGTCTATCGCGATGTGGCGCTGTCGTTTCGAGACACCACAGGCCCTGCCGTGGAGGTGGTCTCGGGCGCCTTCCTCGCGGGCCTCTGCCCCGCGGGGCGCTGCGGTGACGGCCGGGTCGAGAGCTTCGTCGTCGACGGCGCCTACCGCGCCCTCGGCATGCGCGAGCTCACCGCGCCGCAGCGCATGATTCTCCCCGCCCCGTCGATGACCACCGCGCGCTTCGGGAGCTGCCTCGCGGTGGCCGACCTCGACGGCGACGGCGTGGGCGAGCTCCTCGTGGGCGCGCAGGACTACCCCGAAGACACCGTGTTCGCCGGCGCCGTCTTCGGTTGGCGCGGGGGCATCACGCAAGACACCCTCGTCGCCGCGCCGTGGCTGCGCGCCGTGGGCGACCTCGCCGAGGTCGGCACCTTCGGACAGACCTGCGTCGCGCGCGCCGTGCGCAACGCCGACGGCGGCGGTGCCTGGCTCGCGGTGGGCGCGCCCGCCTCGAACCACCGGGGCGCGCTCACCGGCGCAGCCTATCGATGGAGGATCCGCTGAGACCCCCCTTCGCCTCCCTCGCCGTTGCGCTCACCCTGGGCTGCGGCGCCACGCCGACTGCCCCTCCCGACGCGGGTCCGCGGCCCGTCTCCGACGTTCCCATCTCCGACCTCGGCGCCCTCGACGTCGCCGCGACGGACGTCGTCGCGCTCCCTGACGTACCCGTCGACGTCGCTGTCACACCCGACGACAGCGGTGCGCCGCGACCGATGAACCTCGACCTGACCCTCGCCGAGCGGGTCCCCTCGGCGCTCACCCCGGTGGTGCTCCCCGACAACGAGCCCGTGGTGGCGCAGTGGGTCTCGCCCGAGGGCGACGCCGTGCTCGCGACCCGCGGCGGCGCGCTCTACGGCGTCGATGTCTACGGCGCGGTGCGCGAGATCGAGCGCATCCCCGGCGACCCGCGGCAGCCCGGAGACGCCCCGGTGGGACTCATCACCGAGCGCGACGCGCAGACCCCGCTGCTGCTCACGCCCAGCGGCGGCTCGCTCGTGCTCGATGGGTGGGCGCAGCGGGCGCAGCTCCCTGCGATCCTTCGCGGCGCCCGGGCCCACACGCGCTGGGGCGCCGAGGCGCTCTGGGCCACCGGGGGCGCGCTCTACGCCACCGATGGCCCGCGCTGGCTCCAGATCGACCGCAGCGACCGCCCGGTGACCGACGTGGTCGCGATGGTCTCCGGGCCCGTGAGCGACGCCGCGCGGGAGGCGTGGGTGCTGCGCGAGGGCGGCGTGCTCGAGACCCTCCGCGTGACCGCCCAGGGCGACGCCCGCACGGCGCGTTGGACCGAACCCCTGCCCGGCTTCTCGGTGGGCGTCGTGCGCGCCATCGCGGGCATGGGCGACGCGCGGTACCTCTCGCGCCGCGACGACCTCCTGCGCGTGCGCGCCTCGGGGCTCGTGGAGCGCCTGCGCGTCCCCGGCGAACTCACCGGCCCCGTGGCGCTCGCCCCCGCCGGTCCGTGGCTCTGGGCGGCGTGGGACAACGGCCTCGAGGGGGTGAACCTCGGGCGCATCCGCCCGGACGGCGCCGTGGAGATCATCGCGCGCGGCGTGCAGCCCTTCGCGCGGCGCATGGGCGCGGTCACCGTGCGCATCGCCGCCGACGGCGAGCGCGGCGAGTCGGCCGTGGTCACCCTGCGCGCGATGGAGTCGCCGGGCGATGGCGGCGCACCCGCCGAGGCGTCGCGCACGCTGCGGGTGGTGGTGCTCCCGCGCGTGGCCCTCGGGGGCGTGGCCGAGGGCGGCGCGGTGACCTTCGCGCGCGTCGGCCTCCGCGCGCTCCCCCCGCGACCCGACGCCGTGGCGGGGGTCGACTTCGCGCTCGACGGCACCCGCATCGAGACCGTCACCGCCGCGCCCTTCGCGTGGGGCGGGAGCGGGCGGCTCGTGCGCGACCTGCCCACGCTGGAGTTCGGTCCGCACATCGCGACGGTCACGGTGCGCTACGTCGGCGCCGAGCCCTTGCGCCGCGAGCGGCGGTTCTCGTACCTCTCGCCCCTGGGCCGCGTGCCGACCTTCACCGCCGACATCGAGCCCGTCTACCAGGCCCGCTGCGCGCGGTGCCACTCCAGCGGCATCGCGCGGGACCTTCGCGGCTACGACCGGCTCAGCGCGCAGGCGCCCTCGGTCGTGCAGGCGCTGCTCTCGCGTCGCATGCCGCCCGACCTCGCCGTCGACGAGCCCACCGTGCTGCTCTTCACGAGCTGGATCGCCGGAGGCACGCCCCGGTGAGCGGCCGAACCCGTCCGCGTCGCGCGCTCCTCGCCCTCTGGGCCCTCGTGGGGTGTGGTCCTGCCGCCAGCGTGGTGGGCGCCGCGCCGGGCCCCGATGCGAGTGATGTCCTTGCGCGGCAAGAGGTTGTAGACGCTCCCGCGCACGACATCGACCCGCGCGACGTCGCGACCGAGCCCGCGAACGACCTCGCGTCGGGGGACGCGGCCGACGACGTTCGCGCCGACGCGCCCGATGCGGCGATGGCCGACGCGGCGACGACCGACGCGCCCGACGTCGTCACCGAGATGGACGCCGCGCGCGAGGACCGACCCTTCGTCTTTCCCGACCTCGCGCCGATCCTCGTCGACCTGCCCATGGACCTCGGCCCCGAGGCGCCGGCCATCGACGCCCCGACGCGCGTGGACGTGCCGGGCGGCATGCTGCTCCCCGGCCCGAGCCGCTCGGGCGCGCTCGCGGTGACCGTCGACGAGCGCATCGCCGTGGCCGCGAACCGCACGGCCGACAGCGTGTCGGTCTTCGCCCTCGCGCCGGGGTTGGGCCCGAACCTCCTGCGCCTCGCCGAGCTGCCCACGGGCCTGGGCTCCGAGCCCTGGGCCGTGACCGCCGACACCGACGGCGACGCCGTTTTCGTGCTGCTCCGACGCGCGCGTCGGGTGATCCGCGTGACCGACCTGCGCAGCGCGCCGCGCATCGCCGCAGAGCGCGGGGTGACCGGGAGCGAGCCCACCGCCCTCGCGCTCTCGCCCACGGGGCGTTGGCTCTACGTCTCGAACTTCGCCGACGGCACCGTCACCGAGCTCGACGCGCGCACCCTCGCGCCCTCGCGCACGATCGACCTCAACGCCGCCCTCGCCGCGACGGGCGTGCTCGGCGTGGGGGTGACCGGTCGCGTGGGCCTCGCGCACCCGCGTGCCCTCGCGGTGACCAACAACGGCGACGACCGCGACGACAACGACGCGCTCTACGTCACCGAGTTCTTCGCGCAGCGCCGCACCACCGGCGTATCGACGGGGCTCGACCGCTTCGACACCGACCGCCAGGGCGTGGTCTACCGGGTGCCCCTCGACACGCTCACGCCCGCGGCGTCGTTCATCGCGCCCGCCACCGACACGGGCTTTCGCGACGGCAACAACGTCATCGCGGGCTGCATCCCGAACCAGCTCCACGCGCTCGCCATCGCGGGCGCGCGGGTCTACGTGACCGCGGTGTGCGCGTCGCCCCGGGGGCCCATCGGGTTCCCGCCGCCGCCCACCTCCCTCGACGGCGGCGTCGACGCGGGCGCGGATGCGGGGCGCGACGCGGCCGCCGATGTGCCCGACGCCGACGTGCCTCCGCCCGCCCTCGTGCCCGATCCCCGCGCGGCCAACCTCCGCACGCAGCAGAGCGCCGCGATCTTCGTGCTCGACGCGACCAACGGCGCCGAGATCCCCGCGCGGCGGCTGCTGCTCAACAGCCGGTTTCAGGCCCTCTACGACGCGCGACGTCTGCCCGACGACGGGGTCTCCCGGCGCATGCCGCTCATCCCGATGGACCTCGCGTTTCAGCCCGGAACCTTCACCGCCTACGTGGTGGGCTACGGCTCCGACGCGCTGTTCCGGGTGCGCTTCAACAGCGACGGGTCCTTCGCCGAGGTGGGCCTCGTGAACACCCCGGGCTTCGTGAACCTCGACGACGGCGTCGCGCCCGCGGGGCAGAACCCCATCGGCGTCGCGGTGGTGGGGATGAACAGCGCCTACGTGCTCAACGAGCACACGCGCAACGTCTCAGGCGTCTCGCTGCTCACGCAGACCGTGCTCAACGCGGCGACGTCGAGCGCGCCCCCGACCGGGGACGACGCGCGGCGCCTCGCGGGTCGCCGGGACTTCGTCACGGGCACCGGGCGCTGGTCGTGGCAGGGCCAGGCGTGGAGCAGCTGCGAGGCGTGTCACCCTGACGGCCTCAGCGACGGGGTGACCTGGTACTTCCCGCGCGGCCCGCGGCAGACCCCTGCGCTCGACTCGGTTTTCGACCGCGGCACCGCGCAGCAGCGGCTCCTGGGATGGACCGCCCACCTCGACGAGCCCGCCGACTTCGAGGCGCTCGTGCGCGACCACAGCGGCGGCGTCGGGGCGGTGGTCCATCGCGTCGCCAACAGCGCCACGCCGCCCGCCGTCACCGAGTCCGACCGCATCGTGTTCGACGGAACCGCCGCGGTCTCGCCGCAGGTGCCCACGACCGCGCCGCAAGACGGCCTCTCGGGCGCGATCACCGAGATCGCCAGCCGGGAGGGCGTCGGCACGCCCCGGTCGGTCACCGATGACTGGGCCGACCTCACCCGTTACCTCCGCGCGGTGCGCACGCTCTCCGCGCCCGCGGGGCTTCAGCCCGCGCAGGTCGCCGCGGGGCGCGCGCTCTTTCTGGGCCACCGGTGCGATGGGTGTCACGCCGGTCCGCTGTGGACGGTCTCGTCGCGCTTCTACACCCCCAGCGCGGCGAACAACGCCCGGGGCAGCGGGGCCTTGATGATGCGCCGCTTCGCGCTGCCGACGGGCTTCCCCACTGCGCTCGCGCCCGTCGCGGGGACGTACCGCCTCTCGCCCTTCGACGCCGCCAACGACCAGATCGTGTGCGCGCTGCGCAACGTCGGCACCTTCGCCACGGGCCGCGGCGTGGCGGCGACGGACCTCAACCCCCTGGAGGTCCGCGCCAACGCGGCCGGGAGCTCCGCGGCGATGACGGTGGTCGCGCAGGGGGCCAACGGGTTCAACGTGCCCTCGCTGCTGGGCCTCGCGACAAGCGCGCCGTACCTCCACGGCGGCGCCGCGCGCACGCTCGAAGAGCTGCTCTCTGACACCTTTCGCGCGCACCGCCAGGCCTTCAGCACGGGCTTCAACCCCACGCCCACCGAGGTCTCGCAGCTCGTGAGCTTTCTGCTCTCGCTCGACGGCGCGGCGCCCATCGTGCCGCTGTCGAGCGGCCTCGGGTTCGACCCCGACCTCTGCGCCGGATACTGACCGGCGCTCAGAGGCGCGTCGGGGAGGGGACGAACACCGGGTTCGTCGGGCGACGGAGCAGTCGCTGCGAGAGCCGGGTCAGGCGGCTCGGGCGGCTCGAGGACAGGGCGCGCCCGGGCGTCACGGAGAGGGGCAGGCGGCGCGACCGCGCGTACGCGAAGGCCTCGTCGGGCGGCAGCGGATGGGACCAGAGAAAGCCCTGCCCGCAGGGGCAGCCCATGCCCAGGAGCACCTCGAGCTCCTCGGCGCACTCGACGCCCTCGGCGATGACCTCCATCCCGAGGGACGACGCGAGCATCACCACGGTCTTCACGATGGCCGCGCTCATCGGGTCCACCAGCAGGCGGGAGACGAACGAGCGGTCGACCTTGAGCGCGGTGATGGGCATGCGCGTGAGGTAGCTCAGCGAGGAGTAGCCCGTGCCGAAGTCATCCAGGTGGATCTCCACCCCGAGCTCCGCGAGCCGCGCGCAGGTTGCGACGGCGCGCCGGTCCATGGTCGCGCTCTCGGTGAGCTCGATCTGCAGCAGCGAGGGCGACAGCCCGGCCGCCGCGAGGGCCTCGCGCACCTCGTCGAAGAAGCTCGGCTGCGCGAATTGGCGGCTCGCGACGTTCACTGCGATCGGGAGCTCCATGCCCGCGTCGCGCCATCGCCGCGCCTGCCGACACGCCTCCTGCAGCGCCCAGCGGCCGATGGCGTTGATGAGCCCGGTCTCCTCGGCCAGCGGGATGAACTCCGCGGGCGGCACGCGCCCGCGCGTGGGGTGGTCCCAGCGGATGAGCGCCTCGACGTGCACGGCCTCGCCCGTCGCGAGCGAGACCACGGGCTGGTAGAGCAGGGTGAACTCCTGCCGGGAGACGGCCTCGCGCAGGTCCTGATCGAGCCGCCAGCGCTCCACCGCGGCGACATGGAGCTCGTCGGTGAAGAGGTGGTAGCGCCCGCGCCCGCCAGACTTCGCGCGGTACAGCGCCGTGTCGGCGTCGCGCAGCAGGTCGGAGACGTGCTCGTAGCCCGGGTGCGACAGCGCAATGCCAACGCTCAGCGAGGGGTGCACGAGGTGACCGTCGATCTCCAGCGCCTCGCTGACGGTGCGCAGAATCCGCGCCGCCACCCGCGCCACGTCCTCCTCCCGCGCCACCCGCTCCAGGACCACCACGAACTCGTCTCCGCCGAGTCGCCCCACGTGACCCTCGAAGTGATCGTCGGGGTCGACGCGCGCGACGCTCGCCGTGAGCCGCGCCGCCACGGCGGTGAGCAGCGCGTCGCCCACGCCGTGACCGAGGCTGTCGTTGATCTCCTTGAAGTGATCGAGGTCGACGAACATCACCGCCAGGCGCGCGTGAGGGAGGGACCCGCGCCGCGCCATCGCGCCCTCCAGCAGTCGGGTGATCTGCGCGCGGTTCGGCAGGCCCGTGAGGGCGTCGTGCTCGGCCGCGAAGCGCAGCTGCGCCTCGGCGACCTTGCGGTGGGTGATGTCGGTCTGCGACCCCGCGGCGCGCCTCGGCCGGCCGTCGCTCCCCCGCTGCAGCGCGCCGCGGCACAGCATCCACCGGGGCTGTCCGTCGGCGTGGCGCGCGCGAAACTCCACCTCGATGTGCGCGTCGACGCCGCCCGCGAGGCGCTGCATGGCGTCGCGAAAGCGCGGGAGGTCGTCGGGGTGAACCCGCGACTCCCAGCGCGCGAGGGTCGCCACGGTGGGCGCGGCGTCGGGGAGGCCGAGCTGCGCGTTCCAGCGCTGGGCGTAGAACACCGCGCCCGTGACAAGGTTCCAGTCCCAGAGCCCGTCGTTCGCGCTGCTCGACGCGAGGGCGTAGCGCGCCTCGCTCTCGACGAGGGCCTGCGTCTGCTCGTCGACCATGCTCCGGAGCTGCTCCAGCTTGAGGTGGGCGCGCCGTGCGAGGTGCCACTTCTCCGAGAGCGCGCAGGCCAGCTGGCACACCTCCACCGCGTCGAAGGGCTTGCGCAGCAGCAGGAAGCGGTCGTTCACCCCGAGCTCGCGGAGGATGTCCTCCCACGAGTGGTCGGAGTACGCCGTGCAGATCACACACTGCAGCTCCGGGTCCAGCGCCCAGAGGTGCTTGATCGTGGTGACCCCGTCCCACCCCGGCGGCATGCGCATGTCGACGAAGGCCACGCAGTAGGGTCGTCCCGCCGCGATGGCCTCGCGCACCATCGCCGCGCCGACGTGCCCCTGGTCGGCGAAGGAGACGTCGAAGCACATCGCGGCGGGGGTGTTCGCGGGCGCGTCGCCGAAGAGGGCGG
>JBILLI010000348.1:0-7738 GCA_044376155.1 Polyangiales bacterium | reverse complement strand
CACCAGCGCGTTGCGCTCCTCGCCGGCGGCCCGGGCCTTGGCGTCCTCACCGCCCGCCGCCGCCTCCGCCGGGGCCTCGGCCACCACCGGCGGGAGCAACGGGGCCAGCAGCGCCTCGACGTGTCCCCGCACGCCCGCGGGGAGCCGCGGCAGCGCGGCGTCGACCCGGGCCCGCGCGCGGACCTTCAAGGTCTCGGCGAGGAGCAGATAGTTGGTCTCGCCCGACACCAGCCGCCGCCACGCCGCGGGGTCGGTGAGCCGCCGGAGGTACAGCGCCATGACCGTCTCGGCCTCGCCCGGACGCGCGCGAATGAGCTCCTCGGGGTGCTCTTCGAGGTAGCGCTGGCGCGCCGCGGAGGAGATCGTCACGGGCAGGTCCACGAGCAGGAGCGACGCCACGTCGTCGATGAGGGAGGCCGCGAAGAGCGCCGACACCGCGCCGCCGCAGAGGCCCCCGAGCACCAGGGGTCGCGCGCCCACGCGCTCGCGGAGGCCGTGCGCGGCCGCGGCGACGTCGTGCTTGAACCCCCCGGTCTGGATGAACCCGTACAGGTCCATCACGAACTGCCCGTGGCGGTCGGGGCCCTCGCTCTCGCCGATGCCGTGGTAATCGAAGCGCAGCACGGGGATCCCCGCCGCGGCGAGCCGTCGCGCGATGACCACGTTCATGCGCCAGGCGCCCTGCCGCACCTTCTGCCCCGCCGAGAGCCAGAGCACCGCGGGGGCACCGTGGTCGAGCTCGGTGGGGCGGTGGAGGATCCCGCGCAGGCAGTGGTCCGCGGGGGTCACGAAGCTGATGGCCTCTTCAATCACGGGCACGTGGCCTCCATCCAGTGCAGCAGGGCGTGGGTGACGTTCTCGGCGCGGAGCAGGTGGGCCTTGCCCTCGACGTGCAGCGGCTGCGGCTCCACCGCGCGCACCACCGAGACCTTGTCGCCCAGCGCGTTGCGCGCGTTGCTGACCTCGGTGGCCTCGCGCGCGGTGTCGGTGCGCGCCACGTCGATGAGCAGGGTGGGCGCGGCGTGAGACTGCAGGGCGGAGATCGGGTCGAGCGCGAGCATCCCGTCGCGCTGCGCCGGGGTGAAGTCGTACCCGAAGAGGTTCACCGACGCGCCCTCGTCGAGGCGCTGCATGAGCACCTCGCGGCTCACCCCGGCCTTCTTGTTCAGCACCATCTCCGCGGCGAGGTAGGCCCGGAGCACCTCCATCACGTACTCGCGCCCGCGCAGCACCGGGGCGATGAGGCAGACGGCGTTGGCCTCCACGCGGGGCGCGGCGGCGGCGGCGAGGGCGGCGCCGTACCGCAGACCGACGAGGGCCACGTGGCGCACGCCGGCCTCGCGGCGCAGGTGCGCGGCGGCGGCGGCGAGGTCGTCGAGCCAGTGGTCCACCGTGGCGTCGGACCAGTCGCCCTCGCTGTCGCCGCAGCCGTAGAGGTCGGGGCGGAGCGACGCGAAGCCCCTGGCGCGCAACGCGATCGAGATGTTTCGGAGAAAGGGGTGGGCGTCCTGACGCTCCTCCATGAAGGGGTGCACGAGCAGGACGCCGGTGTCGCGGCGCACGGACGCATGGACGGGGTGCAGCGCGGCGAAGAGCCGGTGCGAACCCGCGTCGAAGAATCCGTGCGCCTCGGTCCTCACGCGGAGGTCTTTCGGGTGATGAACTCCGCGATGCGGCGGATCGACTCGAAGTTCTCGGTGTTCATCTCGGCGTCGAGCACCGCGACGCCCAGGTCGGCCTGGAGCCACTCGAAGAGCTCGAGGTATCCCGTGGAGTCGATGACCCCGAGGTCGGGCAGCGAGGCGTCATCGGTCACGATGGACCGGTCCGCCACGGGGTAGGTGGCGAAAATGAACTCACGGACCTTGTCGATGACGCTTGCACTCATTCCCACAGCGCTCCTTCGGAACTGAACCAACCCACAACCCACCGCCGTCTCGCCCGCGGCCTCGCGCCGGGAGGACCCCGGCCGCCAGGCGCCTACCGCAGGCCCTTCTTCAAGATCTTGCCCATGGAGGTCTTGGGCAGGGCGTCCATGAACTCCACGTGCTTCGGCACCATGTAGGGCTCGAGCGTCTGCCCGAGCCGCAGGGTGATGTCCTTCGCGGTGTACCGCCCGCGGAACTCTTCCGAGAGCACCACGAAGGCCTTCACCGCCGCGCCCAGCACCGCGTCGTCGACCCCGATGACGGCGCACTCGAGCACGCCCTCGATGCGCTCCAGGGCCGCCTCGACCTCGCGCGGGGCCACCTTCTCGCCGCGCGTCTTGATCACCTCGTCCATCCGCGCGATGAAATACAGGTAGCCCTCGTCGTCGATCTGGCAGGCGTCGCCCGTGTAGAACAACACCTCCTGCGGGTGGTTCCCCGGGCGCAGGTACCGCGCTGTGGCCTCGGGCTTCTTCCAATACCCCTGCATGATGTGCGAGCCGCGCACCACGAGCTCGCCCGCCTCGCCGGGGCCGAGCCGCTGGCCGTCGGGGGCCACCACCCAGAACTCCGTGCCGGGGATGGGGATGCCCACGCTCCCGGGCTTGCGCGCGAGGTCCGAGGGGGGCAGCCACGAGACGCGCTTGCACTCCGTGAGGCCGTACATCGAGAAGACCTCGGCCCGGGGGAACCACCGCGCGACGGCGTCGATGTGCTTGGGCAGCAGCGCCGCGGCCGTGCTGGTGACGTAGCGCACCGCGCTGAGGTCGAGGCCCGGGAGGTCCTTGAGCTCGCCCAGCAGCGCGAACATCGTGGGCACGCCGGGAAAGCCCGTGACCCGCTCGGCCGCCACGCGCTGGATGACCTGCGCGGGGAAGGTGAAGCCCCGCTCCATCACCAGGCGCATGCCCAGCCGCGCGCTCATCAACCACTGGTAGAGCCCGTAGTTGAACGACAGCGGCACCACCCCGAGCACCACGTCGTCGGCGGTGTTGCGCAGCAGGGTGGTCACGCTCCAGCTCGCGAACTCCATGTTGCGGTGCGAGAGCATGGCGCCCTTGGGCTCGCCGGTGCTGCCCGAGGTGTAGATGATCGACGCGAGGTCGACGTCGAGCGCGCGGCGGGGAGGGGCCTCGGGGGACTCCAGGGCCTCGGCGTCGCGCACCGCGTCGGGCGCGGGCAGGCGCTCGTCGCGGGCGCGGGTCACGGCGCGGGTGATGAGTTCCTCGCTGGTGCCGCACACCAGCACCGTGCGCAGCGCCTGGAGCTGACCCGCGTCGCGGAGCTGGGCGCAGGCGTCGATCCACTGGGACTGTGACACGGCGTCGGCGATGAGCGCGGCGGCCTCGGCGTCGCGGAGGATGTACGCGATCTTGTCGGCCTTCATCTGGCCGTTGATCACGCAGAAGACCCCGTCGGCCTTGGACGCCGCGAAGATCGCCACGGCCACGTCGACCTGGTTGTCGCCGAGGATCACCACCCGGTCGCCGCGCCTCACCCCGCGGGCGCGCAGGGCGCGGGCGAGGCGGTTGGCCCGGGCGTCGAGCTCACCCCAGGTGTGCGACGACTTCGGGAGGCTCAACGCCACGCGCTCGGGCCCGCGCTGCGCGCTGCCCTCGAGGAACTCGGCGACGAGCCGGGGTGCGCTCACGGGTCCTTGGAGATCTCCGCCACGGGCTCCACGAGCACGCTGGTGATGTGCAGCGAGCGCGTCGCCTTGCGCTTGGCGTCGATGTCGCGGAACACCCGCTCCACCTGCTCGACGGTGATGCCCACCACGGGGGCAACTTCGCTCGCGGGCACGCCGTGGTTCAGCGCGTAGAGGCAGAGGTCCATCTCGGGGTAGGGGAGGGCGTAGTAGAACTCGTCCTGCCCCTGCGGGAGCGAGAAGGTGTCGGTGGTGGGCGCGCGCTGGCAGATCTCGTCGGGCACGCCGAGGGCCTTCGCCATCGCATACACCTGGGTCTTGTAGAGGTGCGCGATGGGCTTCACGTCCGCGAGGCCGTCGCCGCCCTTCACGAAGAAGCCCTGGTCGTACTCCAGTCGGTTGGGCGTGCCGCACACCGCGGAGTGCACGCGGTCGGCGTGGTAGTACTCCATCGTGGTGCGCAGCCGCTGCTTGAAGTTCGTGGCCGCCACGAGCTGCAGGTAGGCCGCGAGGGGCAGGCGCTCGCTGCGGGTCACCCCCTCGGGAGACTCCACGGTGATGCGCGAGATGTTCAGTCGGTCCCCTTCGAGGATCGACGGGATCACGATCTTCGACTTCCACCCCGGGCCGTACTCGGGGATGACCATGCGAATCGCCTCGTCCTGCCGGGCGTAACAGCCCATGGCCTCGAGGGACGGGCCGAGCACCTCGGTGACCGTCTGAATCTTGAAGCGATCGGCGAGGAGCCTGCCGTAGTCGAGAGACTCCGACGACGACACCTTGTCGGGCATGAAGAGCCCGAGCACCCGCTCGGGACCCACCGCGCGCACCGCGAGGGCGGTGCACAGCGCGCTGTCGATGCCGCCGCTGATGCCCACCACGATCCCCTTGCGGCGCAAGGTGTGCTGCACGATGTGGCGCGTGCGTTCGGCGATGCGGTCGGCCTCCGCGATGAGGTCCGGGAGGTCCATGACGGCGCGTGTGAATCCCATGCGCTGATGGGAACCTGATCCGTGCGGGCGGGTCAATGTAGGTAACGCGGCGTGCTACGCGAAGCGGTGGAGGCCGAAGCGGCGCACCGCGTTCTCGGTGGTGCGCGCGCGGAGCTCTCCCACCCCGAGGCCGAGGGTGCCCGCGAGGTGCTCCGCGGTGCGGGCGAGGTACGAGGGCTCGTTGCGCTTGCCGCGGTAGGGCATGGGCGCGAGGTAGGGCGCGTCGGTCTCGATGAGCAGACGGTCCAGGGGCACCGTGCGCGCGGCCATGCGGAGGTCTTCCGAGCGCTTGAAGGTCACGATCCCCGAGAAGGAGATGTCGAAGTCGAGGTCCATGGCCCGCTTCGCGAACGCGGCGTCTTCGGAGAAGCAGTGGATCACCCCGCCCACGTCCCGCGCGCCCTCCTCGTCGAGGATGTCGAGCGTGTCGCCCGGCGCGCTGCGGGTGTGGATCACCAGGGGCTTGCCCAGCTCCTTGGCGAGTCGGATGAACGCGCGAAACGCCTCGCGCTGCGCCTCCCGCGGCGAGTGGTCGTAGTGGTAGTCGAGCCCCACCTCGCCGACGGCCACCACCCGGGGATCGCGGGCGAGGGCGGCCATCGCGGTGAGCGCGTCGGCGGTGGCGTGGGTCGCGTCGTGGGGGTGGATGCCCACCGTGGCCACGACGTCGCGGTGCGCGTGCGCGAGGCCCACGGCGTCAGGGGCGCTCTCGGCGCCGCGGCCCGAGCCGATGGTGACGAACCACGCGATGCCCTCGGCGCGACCGCGGTCGAGGATGGCGTCGCGCTCGGCGCCGAAGTCGGCGAAATCGAGGTGGCAGTGGGAGTCGACGAGGGGAACGGTCACGCGGGCATCTCCTCCAGGCGTTGCAGCGCGGCCCTCGCGGCCTCGCGGAGCTCGCCGTCGCGGGCGTCGCGGGCGGTCTCGGTGAGCGCGTCGCGGGCCTCGTCGCCGCCGATGTCGCCGAGGGCCTCGACGATCGCCACGGGGTCGGTGTCGCCGCGACGGAGCCGCGCGGCCAGGGCCGGCGCCGCCGCGCGCACGCGGGCCTTGCGCGCCACCTGGATGCACTCCAGCCGACGGCTCTGCCAGAACGCGTCGACGCCCGCGACCACGTCGAGGGTGGCCTTGCGGTCGCCCAGCGTGGCCAGCGCGGCCCGCGACAGCGTGCGCGTGTGCGAGGGGACCACCTTCCACGCGTGCCGCCCCAGCGCCTCGCGGGCGGCGTCGGCATGCTCGGGGGGGGCCGCGCCGAGCACGTCCACAGCGTCTTGCGTCAGCATCGCCGCGTCGTCGCCCTCGATGGGGCGCTCTCCCCGCACGAACGCGATCAGCGCGGGGAAGGCCTCGGGCACGCCCAGGCGCGCGAGCGAGAGCGACGCCGCCACGCCCACGCGGGCGCCGCGGTCGTTGTTCATCACGTCGCCCAGGGACGCCCGCACCCGGGCGCGCAGCGCGTCGGTGAAGAGCGCGGGGTGCAGCTCGGCGTGGAGACCGATCTGCTCGGCGGCCTCGGCGGCGATCCAGAGGTCGTCGCTGCGCAGGAGCATCAGGCACGCGTCGAGGCCCCGGGCGGGGTCGACCTTGCACAGCCCGAGCAGGGCCTGGTAGCGCACGTCGGCCTGTCCGTGCGCGAGGGCGCGCTCGATGGCCGCGCGGGCCCGCTCGCCGCCGATGTCGGCCAGGGCGATCACCGCCGCCTGGCGCACCCCCGAGTCGCCGTCGTCGAGCGTGCGTTCGATGGCGTCGAGCAGGTGCCGCGCGTCGAGCGCCCCGAGGGCGTGCAGCGCGGCCACCCGGACCTTCGCGTCGAGGTCGTCGATGAGAGGCGCCACCGCGTCGGCGGCCTCGCGCGGGTTGTCGGAGCCCACCACCAGAAGGTCCTGCGCGGCTGACTCGCGCACCGCGGGCTTCTGCGAGCGCAGGTCACGAATCGCGGCGGCGTAGGTGCGGCGCAGGGGCGTCGGGGTGAACACCGCTCACTTCACGCGCGTGCCGGGCGCGTGCTCCTTCTCGAAGGTCGCGAGCGAGAGCCCGTCGGAGGGGCCGCAGGCGAGCAGCATCCCGTGCGACGTGAGCCCACCCCCGAAGGACCGGGGCTGGAGGTTCGCCACCACGGTGACCTGCTTGCCCACGAGGGCCTCGGGCGCGTAGGCCAGGGCGATCCCCGCGATGATGGTGCGCGGCCCGGTCTCTTCGCCGAGGTCCACCGAGAGCTTCAGGAGCTTGTCCTTCTTGGGGATGCGCTCGGCGGTGAGCACCTTGCCGAGGCGCAGGTCCACGCGCTCGAAGTCGGCGTACTCGATGGGGGGCGGCGGGGCCTCGGGGGCTTCGGGCTTCGTCTCCACGGGCTTCTTCTCCGTCGCCTTCTTCTCGTCGGGCTTCTTCGCGGGCGCCTCGCCCTGGTCCACCACGTCGAGGTCGCGGAAGATCTGCGCCTCCAGCACGGCGTCGTACTTCGGGAACACGGGCTGTCCGGGCGCCACCGCGGTGTGCGCGGCGAGGCCGCCCCACGCGTGCGGCCAGAGGTCCGCGCCCGGCAGCGGGGTGAGCGCGTCGAGCCCGAGCTGCGCGCGGATCTCGTCGCTCTTCGCGGGCGCCGCGGGCCAGAGCATCACCGCGACCTGCCGGAGCAGCTCCAGCACGTTCGCGATGACCGCCGCGAGTCGCTCGGTGTCACCCGCCTTCGCGAGCTTCCACGGCGCGCTCTCGTCGAAGTACTTGTTGCCCGCGCGGGCGAGGTCCACCGCGGCGCCGAGGCCCACGTGGAACTGCAGGTTGTCCCAGGCCGCGCCCGCGGTCTGCGTGAGCTCCGCCGCGCGCGCCCGCAGCGCCTGGTCGAGCGCCGCGCCCTGCGACGACTCGGGCACGCGGGGCACGCGGCCGTCGAAGTGCTTCACGACGAAGGGCAGCGTGCGGTTGAGCAGGTTGCCGACGGTCTCGGCGAGGTCGCTGCGCGCGCGAGAGACGATGCTCGGGACGTTGAAGTCCCCGTCCTGCCCGAAGGCCACCTCGCGCAGGAGGTGGTAGCGCAGCACGTCGGCGCCGAGGGAATCAACCAGGCGCGTGGGGTCGGTGGTGCCCGGGGTGTATCGCTGCCGCGGGCCTTCGTCCTCGCCCTCGACGCGGGTCTTCGAGACCTTGCGACCGCCGTTCAGCAAGAACCCGTG
>JBILLI010000368.1:0-7373 GCA_044376155.1 Polyangiales bacterium | reverse complement strand
GCAGCGTCGCGAGCGACCCCGCGAACTGCGGCATGTGCGGCCGCGCGTGCAGCATGGGCCAGACCTGCGTGGGCGGCACCTGCCAGACGGTGACCATGTGTCCCACCGGCCGCGTCTCGTGCAACGGGTTCTGCGCCGACCTCGCGAGCGACGCGAGCCACTGCGGCATGTGCGGCAACGCCTGCGCGAGCGGGCAGAGCTGCGTGTCGGGGAGCTGCCAGGCGACCACCTGCGGCGCCGGCGAGACGCGCTGCGGCCCGCAGTGCATCAACACCTCCGCCGACCGGAGCAACTGCGGCGCCTGCGGCAACGCCTGCCCCACCGGGGTGAGCTGCGTCTCGGGCGTCTGCGGCGGCGGCGGCGCCTGCCCCACCGGGCAGACCCGCTGCGGCTCCACCTGCAGCACCCTCTCCGTCGACAACAACAACTGCGGCGCCTGCGGCACGGTGTGCGCCAGCGGGCGGAGCTGCGTGGCGGGCACCTGCCAGTCGTCGACCTGCGGGGCCGGCGAGACGCGCTGCGGCCCGCTCTGCGCGAACACCTCCACCGACCGGAGCAACTGCGGCACCTGCGGCAACGTCTGCCCCACCGGGCTGAACTGCGTCTCGGGCGCCTGCTCCACCGTCGGCACCTGCCCCACCGGGCAGACCCGCTGCGGCTCCGCCTGCGTCAACGCCTCCAACGACCCGAGCAACTGCGGGTCGTGCGGGCGCGTCTGCGCGACGGGGCAGACCTGCGTCGGAGGCACATGCAGCACCGGGACCTGCATGACGGGGCAGACGAACTGCAACGGAGCCTGCGCGACGCTCGCCACCGACGCCCAGAACTGCGGCGCCTGCGGCAACGTCTGCCCCACCGGGCAGACCTGCAGCGCCGGGGTGTGCTCGACGACGATCCCGTGCCCCATGAGCCAGGTGCGCTGCAACGGCGTCTGCTACGACCTCGGGACGAACTCGCAGCACTGCGGGATGTGCGGGCGCGCCTGCGCTGCAGGCGTGAGCTGCAACCAGGGCAACTGCGGCGTCCCGATGTGCGGCATGGGGACGACCTTCTGCGGCAACACCTGCGTGCCGCTGCAAGAGGACCCGAACAACTGCGGCGCCTGCGGCAATCGCTGCACGGGCAAAGACCAGTGCGTCGCAGGCGTCTGCCGCGAGGAGTGCGGTGGCGAGCTGCAGCAGTGCTGCGTGCGGACCACCCCGGTGTGCCAGAACTCGCTGACCTGCCGCAGGATCTCGTACATGGGCCAGACCGGGAACATCTGCCTGCCGCTCAACTGCGGCTTCATCAACGAGCCGTGCTGCAACGGCCGCTGCGTCGGCGACTTCACCTGCACCGCCGGCACCTGCCGCTGAACCCCTCGCGCCCCGCACGACGCCCGCGCGGCGACGTGACGGTTGTGCGCGCGGGGCGAAGGTCCCAAGCTCCCGGTTGATGACCGAATTCTACGCCTGCACCGACGAGCACCTCCTCCCCGACGGACGCGTCACGCTCCTGGGCGCGTCCCGGTCGGTGACCGGCGCGATGACCCGCGTGGAGCTCGGGCGCAGCGCCCTGCTCGTCGACTGCGGCGTGGCGCAGGGCCGCGAGGCCCGCGGGTGGCGCATGCCCGACGCCGCGCGCGACGTCGACGCCGTGCTGCTCACGCACGGGCACAACGACCACATCGGCTCGCTCCCCGCGCTGATCGATGGCGGCTGGCGCGGACCCATCCTGGGCACCCGGGCGACCCTCGACGTCGCCCGGCTCTCGCTCGAAGACTCCCTGCGCATGAACGACGTGCCCCGGGCCGACGCGAAGGCCTTTCTGCGCGAGTTCGACGCCCTCAAGCGCCCCATGGGCTACGACCGCGACGGCGCCCCCTTCGAGGGCTTCGGCGGGGCCGTGGCGTTCCGCGAGGCGGGGCACATCCTCGGGTCGGCGAGCGTCGAGATTCGCTACCGCGCGACCCGCGTGGTGCTCTCGGGGGACCTCGGCCGACCGAACTCTCCCGTGCTCCGCGACCCCAACACGACGTGGGAGCGCGACACCCCCGTCGACCTCGTGGTGATGGAGTGCACCTACGGCTCCCGCGAGCACAGCCACGGCCACGAGGAGATCGAAGCGACCCTGGAACGGGTGCTCCGCAAGACCTTCGCGCGCGACGGGAAGGTCTTCGTCCCCGCCTTCGCCATCGGGCGCACCCAGACCCTCTTGTACTTCCTCGACCGACTGGTCACCCAGGGGCGCGTGCCCTCGGTGCCGGTCTTCGTCGACACCCCCATGGGCCTCGCGGTGACGGAGCTGTACCAATCCAACCGCGCGCTCTTCGACCGCGAGAGCCTCGCGCGCCTCGCCGCGGGAGACGACCCGCTGGACTTCGAACGGCTGTTCTCCGTGAAGAAGGGCGCCGAGTCGGCGAGGGTGCGGGCGCAGAAGGGCGCCGCGGTGGTCATCGCCGGGAGCGGGATGTGCGCGGGCGGGCGCATCCTCGGGCACCTCGCGGCGGGATTGCCCGACCCGAACAACACCGTGCTCTTCGTGGGGCACCAGGCCGAGGGGACCCTGGGGCAACGCATCCAGCGGTCCCAGGGCGCCACGGTGCGCATCGAGGGGGATGAGGTGCCCGTGCGCGCGCAGGTGGAGACCCTGCGCGGGCTCTCGGCGCACGCCGACCGGCGCGAGCTTGTGGGGTGGCTCGCGGCGATGCCGTCACCGAAGCGCGTGGCGCTGCACCACGGCGACGAGGAGGCCCAGAACGCCTTCGCGGCATGGGCCCCCGACGCGCTGCGTGAGGCGCTGCGCTAAGGAGCCTACGCAGAACAAACGTGTCGATTTGCGGCGCCGAGACGCGAGCGCTGCAAGGAGTGATCGCGAAGGCATCCTCGATGGATTCCGAGCGATCACGACGCCGCAGCGCGACGTGCATCGGCTGCGCAAACGGCACGGTTGTTTTGCGTAGGCTCCTAAGGACCCACGGTGCTCAGGTCACGCGCTTGCGCCGCTTGCCGAGGCTCGGCGGGGGCGGCGTCGGCGCGGGGGCCGCGCGGCTCTCGCCAGGGGGCGGCAGCGAGGCGGCGTTGACGCGAAAGGGCGTCTGGGGTGTGACCAGCACCGAGAGTCGGGCGCGGGCGCGGGCCATCTCCATGAAGCGCGACTGGCACCGCGACGGGGCCTCGCCCTCGGCGGGAACGCGGCGCACGTAGGTCCCGTCGGCGCGCATGTCGCGGGCCTTCACGTTGTCGGCGAGCAGGGTGCTCAGCACCGACTCGCGCACCCAGGTCGCGAGGGCCGGGGCGAGCACGGGGAAGAGCACCTCCACCCGGCGGTCGAAGTTGCGCGGCATCCAGTCGGCGCTGGAGAGGTACACGGCGGGCGTGCCGCCGTTCTGCACGGTGATGATCCGGCTGTGCTCGAGAAAGCGGTCGACGATGGAGACGACGTGGATGTTCTCGCTCACCCCGGGGATGCCCGGGCGCAGGCCGCAGATGCCGCGCACGATGAGGTCCACGCGCACGCCGGCCTGGGAGGCGGCGTAGAGCGCGGCGATGACCTCGGGGTCGATGAGGGAGTTGAGCTTCGCGATGATCCCCGCGGGGCGGCCCTCCTTCGCGTGCTGCGCCTCGGCCTCGATGAGCTCGATCACTTTGGTGCGCAGGGTGATCGGCGCCACGGCGAGGGTGCGCCAGCGGGGCGGCGCGCAGTAGCCCGTGAGGAGGTTGAAGAACGCGGAGATGTCCTCGCCCACCTCGGCGCGGGCGGTGAAGAGCGAGAGGTCGGTGTAGAGCCGCGCGCTGCTGGGGTTGTAGTTCCCCGTGGCGAGGTGCACGTAGCGGCGCAGGCCCGTGGCCTCGCGGCGCACGATGAGGCAGACCTTCGCGTGGGTCTTGAGGCCGATGACCCCGTACACCACGTGCACGCCCGACTCCTCCAGGGCGCGGGCCCACTGGATGTTGTTCTCCTCGTCGAAGCGGGCCTTGAGCTCGACGAGGGCGGTGACCTGCTTGCCGAGCTCCGCGGCGCGGGCGAGGGCGCGCACGAAGGGAGAGTTCGACCCCGCGCGGTAGAGGGTGATCTTGATGGCGAGAACCCGGGGGTCTTCGGCGGCGCGGGCGACGAACTCGACGACGGTGTCGTAGCTCTCGTAGGGGTGGTGCAGGAGCACGTCGCGCTCGGCCACCAGCGCGAAGGGGTCCTCGGCGTCGCGAAAGGGGGGCACCACCTGCGGGATGAAGGGCTCGTCCTTGAGGTCCTTGCGGTCCTCGGCGCCCACAACCGACATGAGGTCGCCGAGGTTCAACGGGCCATCCACGGCGTAGACGTCGTCGTCTTCGAGGCGGAGCACCTTGCGCAGCAGGGCGAGGAATCGCCGGTCCATGCGCGCGGCGACCTCGAGTCGCACGGCGCTGCCGCGCTCGCGTCGGCGGAGCTCGGCCTGGATGGTCGCGAGGAGGTCCTCGGCCTCTTCTTCGTCGATCTCGAGGTCCCAGTTGCGCGTCATGCGAAAGGGGGAGACCGAGGAGATGGTGACGCCGGGGAAGAGCATCCCGACGTAGCGCCGGGTGATGTCTTCGAGGAACATCCACGTGCGCGGCTCGCTGCCGCCCGAGGAGGTGTCGACGAGGCGCGGCGAGATCGCGGGCACCTGCACCACCGCGAAGCCCACGCCGTCTTCGTGGGTGCTCGACTCGAACACCACCCCGAGGTTCAGCGACTTGTTCTTCAGCCGCGGAAAGGGGTGCCCCGGGTCGATCACCAGCGGGGTGAGCACGGGGAAGACCTCGCGCACGAAGTACTCCTCCGCGCGCTTCGCGGTGGACTCGTTCCACGCCGACGAGCCCCCGAGCACGATGCCCGCGTTGCGCAGCGCGGGACGCACCTGCTCGCGGTAGAGGGTGTACTGCGACGTCACCATCGCGTGCACCCGGGTGGTGATGCGCGAGAGCTGCTCCTGCGGGGAGAGACCGTCGGCCGTGGTCTCGTCGATGTCACCCCCGAGCTGCTGCTTCAGGCCCGCCACGCGGATCATGAAGAACTCGTCGAGGTTCGTCGCGACGATGGAGAGGAACTTCACCCGCTCCAGCAGCGGCACCGTGGGGTCGGCCGCCTCGTCGAGCACGCGCTGGTTGAACTCAAGCCACGAGAGCTCCCGGTTGAGCAAGAGCTTCGCATCGAGGGTGGACATCGCGCGGGTTTTATCACGGGTGGGTGAGACCCACGGTGACAGGGCCGCGGGAGACGATCCACGCCGCGGCGCGCGTGCGCCCGACCGCGGGGCGTGGGTACCTTCGCGGGACAGCCGTGTGGCGACGATCCCTCCCCGTGGCGGTGCTCTGCAGCGGCGCCCTGACATGCCCCACCGCGCAGGCCCAGGCCCCGCGGCGATGGGAGATCCCGTGGCCCGAGGTGCCGTCGCCGCGCGACGCGCCGTGGCCCACGCAGACGGGCGAGTGGCGGCTCGGCAAGCGACCGCGACGGTGGTTCCTGCTGCGCCTGGGCACGGGGGTGTCGGTGCGCGCCGCGGGCCCCGGCGACACCGTCGCCTTCGCGCTCGACGTCGACGCGGGCGGGGTCTTCGGGCTGCACCGCGGCGTGCGGCAGTGGGCCCTGCTCCCGCTCGTGGGGGCCTCGCTGCGCGCCCCCTGCGACGAGGTGCACCTCTCGGCGGGGGTGGGCCTCGCGTGGGGCGCCAGCCTCGACACCGACCAGTGGACGCTCACCGCGCGCGCCCTCTGGGACACCGCCACGGGCACCCCCGGCGTGCGGACTGCGGTGCAGTACCGCTTCGCGCAGAACGGCTTCTCCGTGGAGCTCGGGCACCAGGCCGTGCCCGCGCGGGGGGAGCATGAGATCCGGGCCAGCGTGGGCGTCGACCTCGGCCTGCTCGTCGACGCGCTGGTGGACTGATGCGCGCGACGCCGGTCCTCGGGATCGCGTGGGTCGGGCTCCTCGGGTGCGCTCCTCCGTTGGCCACGCTGCTGGCCGAGCACCATCACGGCGAGGCGCTGTGCGCCGCGGTGGCGACCGGCGCGCCCGCGGGCGACGCGGACCGGGTGCGCTCGGCCTTCGAGCAGGAGCTTGCGCCCTCGTTGCACCTCCGCGTGTTGACCCGCGCCGAGCTCACGCGCGCGCTGGGCGCCGCGGGCGGCCGCGTGCACGACGCCTACGCGGTGCTGCTCGTCACCACCTGGCTCCGCGCGCCGACGGGGATGCAGGGCACGCTCGACGCCCGCCTGGAGGGCGTGACAACCCCGCCGACGGACCTCGTCACCCTCGCGCGCGCCACGGGCGAGCCACTGCCCTCGTCGCGCACGATCACCACCGGCCCCGACGCGGGCGAGCGGCTGCGGGCGGCGCAGCGCTCGCTGGGCGGGCTCGCGGCGGGCCTCGGCGAGGTGCTCACCCTGGGCAGCGTGCCCTTCATGGAGATCTTCGGCGTCGTGCCCCCCCGGCGCACGAGCGTGGAGCCTGCGACCGATGCCGAGGTCCGCGCCGCCGCGCCGGTGGCCAGCGCGCTGCACGAGGCCCTGCGCGCTGGCACCGACCCCGTTCGCGGCGGGCACCGCGAGGCGCTGCTGGTGCCGCGGGGCGCGTCGGGCGCGCTCACGCTGCGGGTGACGCTGCGGTGGTCCGCCTGGGGTGACCGCGTGTCGTGTGCGCTCGGGGTGTCGTATGCGCTGCCGCTGGGGCCCGTCACGGGGCTCGACGAGACGGTGCGCGCGCGCTTCGGCGAGCGGGTGGTGCCGCTGCGTGCGCTGGGCGTGACCCCCGCGGTGCAGGGCCCCTGACCCTCGCGCCGCGACGGGTCAGAGGGGCGCGGTCTCGATGGTGACCTCGGCGGTGGTCATCAGCTTGTGCACCGGGCAGCGGCCCACGGCGTCGTAGAGCTTCTCCCGCTGCGCGTCGGTCATGGGACCGTGGAACGCGAGGCGCACGCGTACGAGGTACGCCCCCTGGCGCTCGCGGCTGTCGTCGCGCTCGACGTGGGCCTCGACGCGCTCCAGGGGGATCCCCGCGCGTCGGGCGTACCAGTGCGCCGTGAGGGTCTTGCACGCGGCGAGGGAGGCGTCGAAGAGGTCGTGGGGCCCCGGGGCGCTGCCCGCGCCGCCGAGGTCGGGGCCCACGTCGGCGCGAAAGGTGTGCTCGCCCACGCGGATCACCTGCGCGAAGGCGCCTGCGGTCTCGGTCTCACAATCGATCATGGCGCTCGGGTCTCCTGGGGGTAGGGGATGAACTCGTCCGCGTCGCCGGGCACGGTCGGGAAGCGCCGGGCGATCCAGTCTTCGCGGGCCGCGGCGATGCGCGCGCGGGAGGTCGCGACGAAGTTCCAGACCATCTCGCGAGGGCCGTCGAGTGGTGCGCCGCCCAGCACGAAGACCCGCGCGGGGCCCTGC
>JBILLI010000070.1:0-17642 GCA_044376155.1 Polyangiales bacterium | reverse complement strand
CGAGGGTGCGGGGCGGGAGGTCCTCACCGTCGACGGTGACCGATCCCTCGACGGGGTAGACCCCGCGCTCCTCGCCCTCCCACGCGGGGATCGTGAGCGCGGCGCCGTCGTCCATCACCACATCGAGCAGCCGCGTGGAGGTCGGCAGCGTCAACGGCGCGTGGAGCGTGTCGAGCGAGCCGGCGATGACCCGGGCGGTGACCCCGGGCGCCTCGAACACCGGGAGCCCGTGCGCGTCGCGGTGCTCGAAGCCGGGGTCGCAGTCCTCGAGGGGGCCCGGCAGGGCGAGCCAGAACTGCAGCCCGTGGAGACGTCCCCCGTTGCGGCGCAGGGGCTCCGGCGCGCGCTCGGAGTGCACCACCCCCCGCCCCGCGGTCATCAGGTTGACCTCGCCGGGGCGGATCTCCTGCGTCACCCCGAGGCTGTCGCGGTGCATCACGGCGCCCTCGAAGAGATAGGTCAGGGTGCTCAGCCCGATGTGGGGGTGGGGGCGCACGTCGAAGCCCGCGCCGGGCGCGAACGCCGACGGACCCATGTGGTCGAGGAACACGAAGGGCCCGAGGGCACGGCGGCGCGCGACGGGGAGCACGCGGCCCACGGTGAGCCCGCCGAGGTCCTTCTCGTGGGCTGGGATGCGCTGCGCGATGGCCGGGTCATCGGTGCTCATGGGATCACCTCGCGGCCATAGGATGCCCGAAGCGCCCGTCCGGCGCAGACCCCGAGGCTTCGTCCCGCACGCGCGGTGCGGTGATCAGCCGCGCGCGGCCAGCGAGGCGCGCAGCGCGGCGATCTCGGCCTCCAGCGCCCGCGCGCGTGCCTCCGCCTGCTCCGCGCGCTCCCGCTCGTTCTCCGCGCGCTCCCGCTCGTTCTCCGCGCGCTCCCGCTCGTTCTCCGCGCGCTCCCGCTCGGCCTCGGCCTCGGTCGGCCAACGCTGCACGCCCTCGCGGTCGTCGGCGATGTGGAGCGCGCTGCGGTTCGGGTGGAGCCACGCGTCGAGCTCCTCGCTGCGCGCGGGGCCGGGGCCCGCGTACGCGCGACCGAAACCACCCGCAGCGTCGCGCCGCCAGACCTGCAGCGCGAAGGGCGCCCCGGGCTCACGCCGCGGACCGTGCCCCTCGGGGTCGAACACCCAGAGCTCCGAGACGCCGCTCATGGCGTACTTCGCCGGCGCGTCGTCGTAGTCCTTGCCGCGGTCGTCTTCGCTCACCACCTCGACCACGATGCGGGGCGCGTGGTGGCCGGGCTTCCAGGTACACAGGCTCTTCGTGCGCTTGCCCCCGGGAGGCGCGGGCTGCACGAGGTACACGTCGGGGTCGACGCCGACCTTTGGCCGCGCCCGCACCCAGCGCAGGGCGATGTTGCAGCCCACCTGCGCGTCGATGCCGCGCCGACGGGTCCACGCGCGCAGGCACGACTCGAGGTGCGTGCACACGTCCCTGTGCCACGGGGCTTCAGGCATGGTGATGTCGTCCTCCAGCTCCCATCCGTCGAGGTCGGGGATGACCTCGACGTGCAGCGAGATGCGCGTGTCTGCGGCCGAGACCATGCGCGCACGTTACCACGGCGCGTCGACGCTCGGCGGTGCGCTACCCTCGACGCCCGTGGACCCTCACGACCCCTCACCGAAGGACGAAGGCTCGACCCCGCTGAAGGGGTGTCTGCTCGTCTGGCTCTCGCTGCTCAGCGGCGTCGCGGGGGTCGTGGCCGCGTGCTTCGGGCGGGGGTGGCTCGCGGGCGGCGCGCTGCTCCTCGCCCTCGCGCTCTGGCGTCTCAAGGGGCGTCCCGATCCGCGGCTCTACGCGGAGTTCGCGGCGCGCTACGGGGTCGACGACGACCCCGACCAACGCGCGTAGCCTCGATCTGCGAGATACTCGCGGGATGTCACCGCGCCGCGCGCTCGCGCCCCTGTCGCTGCTCCTCGCGGCCTGCGCGGGTGACCCCGCCCCCACCGACGCGGCCGTCGCCCGCGATGTCGCCGCGGATCTCCCGGGTGACGCGCCCGGCCCGTATCCCTCCGCGAGCGAGCTCCCCGAGCGACCCGCGCTGCCCTCCCTCGACGAGTCCTTCGACGGCACGCGCCGCGTGAATTCCCGCGATGACTGGGAGTCCTGGCGCCGCGCGGAGCTGCGGGACCTCTTCGCCCACTACATCTACGGCCACGCGCCGCTCCCTACGGTCGTACGTGCGCGTACGATCACCTCGGTCGACGCGCCGCTCCCCTCCGTGGCGCGCTACACCGAGGTCGAGCTCGCCCTCGGCGACGGCCCGGTACGACTGCACCTCGCGCTCTTTCTCCCGGTCGGCGTGAGCCGCCCGAGGGTGTTCCTCGCGCTGAACAAATGCGGCAACCAGGAGGCCCTCCCCGACCCCCGGGTGCGCGCCAGCGACGCCTGGATCGAGCCGGGCGTCTGCGGCGATTCCCCCGAGGCGGCCCGCGGGGTGCGCGCGTCGCACTGGCCCATCGCGGCCATCACCGCGCGGGGCTACGCCTTCGCCACCCTGCACGAGAGCGAGCTCGACCCCGACCGCGGCGACGACCTCACCTTCTCCGACGGCGTGCATCCCCACTTTGTCCCCGCGGGGCGCGACCTCCGCGTGCGCTGGGGGCGCATCGCCGCCTGGGCCTGGGGGCTCTCCCGCGCCGTCGATCACCTGCGCGACAGCGGGCTCGTGGACCCCGACGGCATCGCCGTGGTGGGGCACTCCCGCCGGGGCAAGGCCGCGCTCCTCGCGGGCGCGCTCGATGACCGCATCGCGATGGTCGTCGCGCACCAGTCGGGCACCGCGGGCGCGGCGCTGTCACGGAGCGCCGTGGGCGAGTCGCTGCTGTCGATCAACACCTTCTTCCCGTCGTGGTTCAACGACGTCTTCCCGACCTTCAACGGGCGCGAGGCGCGGCTCCCCGTGGACCAGCACCAGCTCATCGCCCTCGTGGCGCCGCGGCGGGTGCTGTGCACCGACGGCGACGACGACACCTGGGCCGACCCGCCGGGCGCGCGCGCCGCGGTGGAGGCCGCGCTGCCCGCGTGGGCCCGCTACGGGGTCTCTCCCGACGAGGGCCGCGCGCAGTGGCAGACCCGCCCCGGCGGGCACAGCCTCACCGCCGCGGACTGGACGCTCTTCCTCGCCTTCGCCGACCGCGCCTGGCGCCCCGCAGCGCCATGAGTTTCAGCGGTTGGTCATCACCCGCCGCGCGCTGAGCTCTTCGAGGTAGCACTCGAGGTTGGTGTAGCCCGCGCGTCCCATCTTCGCGACGGAGAGCTGCGCGCCGTTGTGATCGGCCGCCGCGGGGTCGAGCCCGTGGGCGCGCTCCCAGTCGTCGGGCATGCCGTCGTTGTCGCTGTCGGCGGGCGCCGCGGGCGCGGTGGAGAAGGCCGTGCGCAGGGCGTCGTTGGCGGGGTTCACGTCGGCGCGCCGGGGGTCGATCTGGTTGCGCTGCACGAAGCCCATGAGCCGGGTGTCCATGGGGTCGCGGGGAAAGGCGCCGACGTAGTTCGCGGCGTAGTCGCGCACGGCGCTGGCGGGCATGGCGCTCACCGCGGGGAAGGGGTGCCGCGCGGTGCGCCCGCCGTTGGGGATCTGCCGCGCCGAGGGGCGCGCTGGGAGGTCGTTGCAGCAGTACTCCAGCGCCCAGTCCGCGCGGTCGGGGTAGAGGTTCATGCGGTCATCCGACAAGAACGCGCTGGAGCGCCCCGTGGGGTTGGGGAAGAACAGCATCCCGAAGGGGTACCCCGGCCGCGCGAAGGACGAGTTCCCCACGTGGTTGAGCTGATAGAACACCGCGGCGGCGCCGTCGTCGCCCGACACGTTGGTGGGGTTGATGTCGGCGTAGTAGTGCTGGTCCCAGAAGAGGTTGTTGGTGATCTCGATCTGCATCGTGGTGCCCGCCGCGGCCGCGCCGCTCTCGCGGGAGAGCTCGGGGTAACGGCCCATGATGCGATTGAACGCGTTGCGCAGCAGCGCGATGCGATCGAGGGCGAAGCCCGCCGCGGGGTTCGTGTAGTTGATCAACACCCCGCCCCGGTCGGCGTGGTCGCCCACGGTCTCGGCGAGGAGGGTGTTCTGCAGGGTGACGTTGTTCGCATACGAGACCTCCACGGCCTCGTCCTGCGCGTTGCCGATGGAGACGTGGTCGACCATCACCCAGCGCGCGTAGCGGAGCCGCAGGCCGTCGGGGAAGTCACCGCCCGCGGGGCGCGAGCGCAGGTGACGGATCACCACGTTGTCGACGCCCTTCGCCCGCGCGCCGCACTGCTGGTCACAGTACGGCTGCTCGGTGGTGTCGATGCCGCGCACGGTGATCCCGCCGGGGGAGGTCTGCCCCGCGATGGTCACGTCGCCGTGGGGGATGTGCACCGACGACGGGATCACCCCCGACACCCGGAACACCACCGTGCGCGGGCCCGACTGGTTCAGCGCGTCTTGCAGCGAGCCCGGTCCCGCGGCGTTGAGGTTGGTCACGGCGATGACCCGCCCGCCGCGCCCGCCCGAGGCGCTCGCGCCGAAGCCCTCGGCGCCGGGAAAGGTCGGGATGCTCGCGGGCGGCGTGGCCCCCCACACCCGCGACGGGGTGGTGCTCATGGGCGTGCTCGCCACGGGGAGAGGGCCGCCCGCGTCACGGCCCGCGTCGACCCCGGCGTCGCGCGTCGACCCGGTGCTCGCGCGCGCGGCCACGGGGCGGCAGGCGACGTAGCCGGGCTCGGCGTAGCAGTCGTTGTCGCGGTCGCACACGCACCTGCGCTGACCGGGCCAGCAGTGGCGCACCTGCCCGGCGGCGTTGCGGGGCTCTCCCCGCGCGTCGCGGGTGACCGCCTCGGGGCAGCGGGCGGTGACGCCGTCGGCGGCAACGTCGTCGAGGTCGTCGTCGTTGACGGGCGCGCAGGCGGCAAAGGTGAGGGCCAGGGTCAAGAGGGCGCGGGGCTGGAGCGTGCGGTGCGACATGGGGGCGCGTTCTTCGCCCGAGCACGAAACGGCCACAACGCGCCGAGATGAAAGGGAATCAGTGGGGGCGACGCGCCCGCTGTGCGCGCCGCGGTGCCGGTGTGCGACAGGGGCTACCGCGGGCCGACGGTGCCCGCGCGGGCGTAGCGTCCGCCGTGGGCGCTCACCGACCATGTGCCTCGGAGCGCACCGCCCTCGATGCGCGCGTCGAGCAGGCCGCGCCACACCCACGCGCCGCCGTCGTCCACCGAGGTGGGCTCGAGCGCGCCGCGCACGGTGTCGCCGCTGCGGTAGCCCCGCACGCGCAACGCGAGGTCGCCCGCGTTCAGCGTGCCCTCCACGGGGCCGTCCCCCGACGGCACCTCCAGCGCAAGCGCGCCCTGCCCTGACCACGTCGGCACGGGCATCGCGCGGTCGAACTCTCGCAACGGCGGATCGGCCGACGCGCCCGCCGCCGTGGCGCGCATCGCGGCCCGCGCGGGCGCCGGGGGCGGCACGTCGGGCGTCGCCCGAACCGCTTGCGCCGCAGGGACATCGCGCGCCTCTGCGGGCGGCGTCGGGGATGCGGGCGCGGGGGCCTTCTCACACGCGAGCAGCGCGAGGCACAGCGCGAGGAGGGATCGCGCGCTCACAGCAGCTCCGTGACGCGCACGCCCACGCGGCCGTCGACGTCGACGAGCTCGCCGCGGGCCACGGTGCGACCGCCCGCGCGCACCACGCAGGGCTCGCCGAGGGGGGTGGAGAACTCCAGCACCGCGCCGGGGCGCCACGACGCGACCTCGCCCACCGTGCGCTCGGCGTGGGCGATCTCGACCGAGACCTCCACGGTGAGGGCGTCGAGGGTGGCGCGGTCCATCGCGGGCGCGGTGTCGTTGAGGGCGTCGGTCATGCGCGGGGCTCCGGGGGGCGTCGCAGGCGCGTCGATGCGCGCGCCGCGGGAGGTGAGCGTAGCCGAGAACGTCGGCGCGTCCCCAGTTCCGAGCGAGAGGTCGACGCCGCCGGTGAGCGCACCGCGGTGGTGGGAGACGCCGTCGAGGGCGAGGAGGTCGCCGTGCGCGAGGGCGCGGAGCTCAGCCACGGGCCAGCGCGCGCGACCGGCGATGACCCGCACCCGCACCGACGCACCGAGCACCGACGGGCGCGGCGCGAAGGGCCACGGGGGGGTGGTGGCCGGGGGGAGAAAGAGGGTCACCGTCGCGGAGACCTCCGCGGTGTGCAGCGCCCAACGCCAGCGCAGCAGGGTCGCATCGGGGGCGGTGGCGTCTCGCATGGCGTGCAGGGCGTCACCCGGGTCGTCGGAGACCGCGCGCACCCGCAGCGGAGGACCAGGCGCACAGACCAGGGTGCAAACCTTCGCGCACAGGGCCATCAGCGCGCCCTCCTCGGCGCCCGTGAGGGGCGCATCGGGGGCGGGGCGCTGGTCGTCGGTGAGGGAGAGCGCGCGGGCGGCGAGGGCGCGGGCGGGGGCGCGGTCGATGTGGGCGAGGAGCAGCGCGCCGTCGTCGCGCGCGCACACCGCGACGAGGCCGTCGGGGAGCGCGTCGGGGAGCTCGCAGGGCGCGGGGAGATCCGGGGCGGCGAGGACCTCTCCCCCGAGCAGCGCGCGCCAGCGGTCGGAGAGGGCCTCGCCGGGGCGCGGGGGAGACGGGGCGAGACGGCGCAAGGCGTCGCGGGTGCGCGCGGCCTCGGCGGCGGTGACCCTCGGGAGCGCGGACCATGGGAACGAACGCACGGTCACACCCCCCAAAGACGCGCGGGGATGGGTGAGAAGTGGTTGCCGAAGCGCGCGGGTTTGATGCACCCTCCGCGCGTGGCAAAGCAGGACCCATACGTCGGGAGGGAGATCCTCTCGGGACAATTCAAGGTCCTGGAGCGCGTTGGATCCGGCGGCATGGGCGCGGTGTATCGCGCGCACCAGCCGAGCATGGACCGCGCCGTCGCGGTGAAGATCCTCCACTCGAAGTTCACCAACCGCAAGGACCTCGTGTCGCGCTTTCGCCGCGAGGCCCGCGCGATGAGCCACCTGACGCACCCGAACACCGCGAAGGTCTACCTCTACGGTCAGCTCGAGGACAACGCCTGCTACATCGTGATGGAGTACCTTGAGGGGCGAAACCTCGGGCAGCTCGTGCGGCAGGAGGGCCCGCTCGACCCGGTGCGCGCCGTGGCGATTCTCATTCAGGCGTGCGGCGCCCTCGAAGAGGCCCACCAGAAGGGGATCATCCATCGGGACCTGAAGCCCGAGAACATCTTCCTGTGCAAGCAGGGGGGGATCGAAGACTTCGCCAAGGTGCTTGATTTCGGGCTCGCGAAGGTCACCGAGCGCGAGATGCAGCCCGGGTCGCTGATCCTCACGCAGGAGGGGATGGTCTTCGGGACACCCGAGTTCATGTCGCCCGAGCAGGCGCAGGGGAAGACCCTCGACGCGCGCAGCGACGTGTACTCCCTGGCGGTGATTCTCTACGAGCTGCTCACGGGCAAGCTGCCCTTCGACGCGCGCTCGCCCATGGAGTTCATCACCCTGCACGTGCAGGCGTCGCCCATTCGCCTGGGCATTCGCGCGCCCGACCGCAGCTTCCCCCCGGGGCTCGAAGACGTGCTGCTGAAGGCCATGGCGAAGCGCCCCGAGGACCGCCACCAGAGCGCCGCAGAGTTCGCCGCGAACCTCGCCGCGGTCGTCCCCGAGGGCTCGGTGCGCGAGGCCCTCGCGGCGCTCCCTGACTCCGCCCTGGCGCTCGCCGCGACGCAGCCCTCGCGCCCCGCGATGCGCAGCGAGAACGCGCCGCCGGCGCTGTCGCCCGAGGTGTCGCACCGCGAGCCCGCCGCGCAGCCCGTCGTCGAGCGCGCGCCCACGGCCGCGACGGCGGTGACGCCCGCGAAGCCCCGGGGGCTCCCGGTGGCGGCGCTGATCCTCATCGGGGTGGTCATCGGGCTGGTGCTCTCGCTCGGGGTGCTGGGCTTCATCCTGCGGAGCCCGGCGGGGCGCTGAGGGCATCTCACGCTCCATGCGTTGGCGCGTGGATCACCCCCTGGATGTCTCGGTCGACGAGGCCCTCGCGGCCGCGCTTGACCCCGCGACGCTCACCCGCGTTCCGGCCTACATGCCCCTGGTGCGCTCGGCGGTTCGCGTCTCGCAGGAGTCCCTCGACGCGCGCCGGGTCGCCGTGGTCGACCGCTTCGAGCCCATGATCGACCCACCTCCCTTCGCCCGCGGCGTGACCCGCGAGATGCTCGGGTGGGACCTCTGCCTCACCTGGGACCGGGTCACCCGCGTCGCGGACTTCGTCATCGACCCCCACGTGAAAGAAGAGTGGAAGCGCTACGCCGTGGTCTCGGGCACCTACCGCTTCGAGGCCCGCGGCGCGAGCAGCGCGCGGGTCATCGACGCGACGTTGGAGATCCGCGTGCCGTGGGTGGGCCCGCTGGCCGAGCGCTTCGCGGTGAAGACCCTCAGCGAGCAGTTCGCGGGCGAGGCGCGGCTGTTGGAGGCGAGCGCGAAGGGTCGACGCGCGGGGTAGTTCAGAACCGCAGGGTCACGCCGTCGCCCTGGAGCACCACCCGCCCCGTGGACGCTCGCTCCGGGCCGAAGCGCGTGCGAAACGCGAGGTACACCGCGGCCGCGGCGCTCGCGAGGCCGAGGCCCAGAGAGACGTTGGTGAGCGCGCGCAGGGTGTCTCCCCGGCTCGCGAACTCGAGGGCGCGCGGGTCGTCGCGGGTGAGGGTGTCGAACTCGCTGCGGGTGGAGAGGGTCATGGCGCCGAAGATCCCGGTGAGCGCGAGGAGCACCCCGCCCCCGATGGCCGTCGCGTAGAAGGGCGCCGGGGAGAGCTGGTCGCGCCGCGCGAGGTCGACCCTTAGGGTGCGCGCGACGCCGCCGCGGACCTCCACGGGGCCGATCCAGGGCGCGCGCCCCTCGGCCTCGACGCGCACGCCATGGGGGCCCGCGCTCACCGTCGCGGGGGGGCGCACCAGGGTGCCGTCGACGAAGACCTGCGCGTTGGCGGGCGCGCCCTCGACGCGGAAGGTGCCCGTCTGCGAGACATCGACGCTCAGCGTGAACTGCACGGCGCGGTGGTCCCCGCTGGCCACGACGACGTCCTGGGCGTCGGCGTTGTAGCCGTCGAGCAGCGCCTCCACGCGGTGCCGCCCCGGACTCACCGGGATCTCCGCGGCGCGTCGGGCGGCGTCGACGACCCGGCCGTCGATGCGCAGCGCGGCCCCGGCGGGCGCCACGGTCACGCGCAGGTAGGCGATGTAGCGCCGCACGTTGACCAGCACCTGCTCGACCTCGCCGCGTCGCTCGGGCGGGAGGTTCGCGCTGCGCCGGAGGTACTCCTCGACGGCCGCGGCGGACTCGGGGTAACGCCCGAGGGCCTCGTGGGTGCGCCCGATGTTGAACAGCAGGTCGGCGCTGCCGGTGAGCTGGTACACCCGCTCGAACTCGGCCAGGGCGCCCTCGAAGTTGCGCTGCGAGAAGAGCGTCACGGCGCGCAGGAAGCGCTCCTGCACCTCGCCGCGGGCGGGGCTCTGCGGGGGCTGGGCGGGGGCTTGGGCGAGGCTCGCGCAAGGCGTGAGAAGGGCCGCGGCGACGAGGGTCGCTCGTCGGAAGAAGGAAGGCATCGACCGATGGAAACACACGCGCCGCCCCGCGTCACGGGATCGCGAAGGCGCGGGTCAGGGGGCGCCGCGGTCGATCCAGGTGATGAACCGTCGTCGCTCGTCGCAAGATGGCAGCGGCGGGTTGAAGGGCATCGCGTTCACCACGCCCACCTGTCGACGGATCACGTCGAGGCGCATGCGCACGGCGGACTCATCGTCCCAGTCGAAGCCGGTGGGCGCGCCGCCGCGCTCCGAGGGATCGGTGAGCAGGGTGCTGTGGCAGCGCGTGCACCACTGCATGAAGAAGCCGCGCGCGAAGGTGTTCCACGTGTCTCCGCCCGCGTCGGCGCCGGCGTCGGTTGGCGTGGCCACGGGGTCGGTGAGCGAGGGGCAGCCGTTGACGAGCGCGTCGGTGGCCGCGTCGGTGAGAACGTCGGTGACCGCAGGGACATCGGTGATCGCAGGGACATCGGTGATCGCAGGGACATCGGTGATCGCGGGGACATCGGTGATCGCGGGGACATCGGTGATCGCGGGGACATCGGTGATCGCGGGGACATCGGTGACCGTGGGGACGTCGGCGGAGGCATCGGAGGTCGAAGGACTGTTGCTGCAGGCGGTCACGAGGGCGACCGCCGCGGTCACGCGTACAAGGATTCCCATCGCGGCAGTGTCACGCAGCGGGGCTCGAAGGTCGAGGCGGCGCGAGGGAAGAAAACAGGGGATCATTCCCGGATGTTTCGTGACGATCAGCTCGCGCTCGCGCAGCAGAACGCCGAACTGCGCCGGGAGCTTGACCGTGTGCAGTCCGAGAACGCCGCGATGCAGCGCGCGCTCGCGGCGATCCAGCGGGGGGACCACCCCGAGCTCGTGCCCACCTCCGCGACGCTCTACCAGGGGGACCTCACGGGGCTCCCCGAGGGGCTGCGCGCGGCCTACCGCGCCCACCGGCTCACCCCCACCGCGCCGTGGAAGATCGTCGCGCTGCACGTGCTCACCTTCGGGCTCTCGTCACTGGTGCACTTCGCGCGCATGAGCGACCGCCTGCCGAAGCTCTCGCACGACGACCCCACGGGGGCGAAGGCCGCGCTCGGGTTCCTGCTGCCCTACTACAACCTCTACTGGCTCTTCGCGTACCCGCTGCGCCTCGCGGACCGCATCAACCTCCAGCTCCGCCTGCGCGGCGCGGCCCCCGCGGTCTCGCGCGGCGAGCTCGTGGCCGCGGGGGTGCTCACGATCCCCTTCTATTTCGTGTTCCCGATCTTCTGGCTGATCCCCGCGTGGCGGGCGCAGCGCGCGGTGAACGCCCTGTGCGCCCTCGACGACGCGCGCGCCGAGCCGGTTGTGGGCGTTCGGGTCGATGTCTCCGAGGCGCCGACGGCGGTCGACGACGCCGTGTCAGACGAGGTGGCAGAAGACCCTTCGGCCGCGCGAAGTGCGGAGAATCGCGGGTGAATCTCCGGGGCGAGGCCCGCGCGGGATGTCGCTTGTCACCTCCCCGCTTGTGCCCGCACGGAGGGTGCCGATAGTACGCTCACCCGACCCATGGAACGCCTCGCGACGATCTTCCGCGCCCTCGCGGACCGACTCGACGACGCGAAGGACGCGCCCAGCGAGCTTCGCCGCGAGGAACGTCGCGCGCTGCGCCGGGTGCGGGGGGGAGAGGAGGGCGACGCGGCGAAGGGGGACCTCGCGGCGCAGCGGTCCTGGCTCGACGAGGCGCTCGCGGCGGGCTCCGTGATCCTCGACGGCGCGCGCTATCCCGTGCGCAGCGAGGCCCGCTGGCGGGCGGAGGGCGAGGGCTACCGCGTGGTGCTCGCGCTCTTCGACGAGCGCGTGCTGCTGTCGCACATCGAGGGCGTCGTGCCGGCGGAGCGCGTGGAGGTCGTGGCGGCGTGCTTCGAAGCGGTCCGCGAGGAGCTTCACGCGGTGCAGGGGCACGTCTGTGACCTGCGCGGCGTGCGGGGCGTCGGGCTCGCGCCGATTCGCGCGGCGCTGCGGGCGTTCCCGCTCTCGAAGATCCGTTGGCTGCGCCGCACGGTGCACCTCACGCCGCCCGAGCTCGACGTCGTCGTGCGGATCTTCGAGCAGATCTATCGCTCCGGGGTCGAGGTCTCGATCGGCGGGAGCTCCCTCGAGACAACCCTGCGGCACATTCTGCGGGGCGTGAGGGTGGTCGAGGCGCCCGACCCGCTGCTCTCGGTGGCGCGCTACCGCGAGGCCATCGGCGCGGCGATGGAGCGCATGGTGCACATCGCCCTCGACGCCGACGTGCCGCTGTCGCCGCCGCCCTGGGCCGACGCGCTGGTGCGCGAGCTGTACCTCACCCTCTCGCTGGTGCGCGACGACGTGAGCCAGCTCAAGCGCTCGCTGCAGCGGGCGAACGAGGGGCTCGAGGCGCAGGTGGCGGAGCGCACCGACGACATCGCCCGCGCCCGCGCCCGCGCCGAGACCCTCGCGGCGGAGAAGCAGCGGCTGCTCTCGGCGATGAGCCACGAGGTGCGCACGCCCCTGCACGGGATCACCGCCGCCGTGAGCCTCCTCGCCGACACGCCGCTCAACGAGGAGCAGCGCGACCTCCTGGGGGTGCTCTCGGGGTCCGCGTTACACCTCGGCGCGCTCGTCGATGACCTCATGGACTGGTCCGTCGCCGACCACGGCGCCCGCGAGCTCGCGCTGACCCCGGGGGACCTCGGGGCGCTGGTCACCGAGGTGGTCGACGCCCTGCGCGAACGCGCGACCTCGCGGGGCGTGGACCTCCGGGCCGACGTGCAGGCCACCCCCGTGCTGGTGAGCGCGTCGCGGCTGCGCCAGGCCCTGTTCACCCTGGTCGACAACGCCGTGAAGTTCTCCGCGGGCACCCCGGTGGACGTGCGCGTCGACCTCCTCGACCCCGGCGCGGCGCGGGTCACCGTGCGGGACCAGGGCGTGGGCATTCGCCCGGAGCACCTCGCCGACGTCTTCGAGCCCTTCTCCGCCGCGAGCCGCGAGACCGCGTCGCGCTACGGCGGCACGGGCATTCGCCTCGCCGTGGCCCGACGCATCGTCGACGCCCACCACGGCACCCTCACGGTGGAGAGCGAACCCTCCCGCGGCACCGCCTTCACCCTCACCCTCCCGCTGCGCGAGCCCGGCGCGCCGAGCGTGCGCCCCACGGAGCGCAGCGACGCCCTCGCGGGCATGCGGGTGCTGGTGACCGAAGACAACCAGGTCGTGCAGCGCGTGGCCGCGCGCATGCTCCGTCGCTGGGGGGTGCACGTCAGCGTGGCCGACGACGGCGCCCAGTGCCTCGACGCGCTCACCCGCGACGCCTTCGACGCCGTGCTGCTCGACCTGCAGATGCCCGTGCTCGACGGCTTCGAGGCCCTCGCGCGCATCCGCCGGCACCCCGACCCGGCGGTGCGGGCGCTGCCCGTGATCGCGCTCACCGCCGATGTCTGCCCCGAGGCCCGCTCGCGCGCGATGTCCCTGGGCGCCAGCGCGTTCGCCACCAAACCCTACCGCCCCGAGGCGCTCTTCGCGATGCTCGCGGCGCAGCGGGGCGGCGACGTGCGGCGGTCGTCGGTGCGGCCGAAGCTCAGTCCACGGTGATGGACTTGCTCACGTTCTTGGGCACGTCGGGATGCACCCCGTGGTCCTTCACGCCGAGGCGGTCGAGGTACTGCATCTTGAGGACCGACATCTTCAGCGCGAGGCGCTGCAGCACCACCGTGGTGGAGAACACCGCCATGAGGGTGTCGTCGGTGCGCGGCGGGGCGATGTAGACCCACGCGTACCGGGGGTTGTCCACCGGGGCCTTGCTCGCCGCGAGGCGCAGCGCGGGCGACTCCTCGGCGATGATCACCGTGCTCGCGCCGCGGATCTTGTGCGTGTTGATCGCGCTCACGGTGAGGTTCACGTCGCGCTCGTCGGGGCCCGTGACGTAGACCAGGGGGTAGTCCGCGTAGAGCGAGGCCACGAGGCGGTCGCGGTCGACCACGGCGTCGAGGTGGGCGCGCTCTTCGGGGGTGAGCGTGAGCGCCGCGGCCGAGGGGCGCAGCAGGGCGTCGGTGGCGGCGTGCGCGAGGCGGCGCGCGCTGTCGGCGGAGAGACCCGCGGCGGCGGCGCGGGCGAGGAGGGCGTCGACGGCGCGTCCGAGCTCGGCGAGCAGGGCGTCGAGGTTGGCCGGGCCGAAGAGGGTGTTGAACCCGAGGATGGTGTTCGGCCCGTGCTTGAACTCCGAGCCCTCGTAGCCCTCGGTGTGGTTCAGCACCACCTCGCGGATCTTCAGCGCGCCCTCCTTGGCCACCGCGGTGATGCGCGTGGCGAGCACGTGCACGCTGGGCGCGAGGAAGAGCATCTGCGCGGCGCGCTCGACCTCGGCGTCGGTGGTCGCCACGGTCTCGCGGAGCAGCGCGGGCAGGGCGGGCAGCTGGGCCTCGCGGCGCGCGAGGCTGTCGAGCATCGCGGCGCGGGCCTCGGCGGGGGCGTCGAGGGTGGGGAGCCGACGGGCCGCGAGGCGCAGCGCGAGGCAGTAGAACACCGCCATCTGGTTCATGAAGCTCTTCGTCGCGGGCACGGCGACCTCGGGGCCGCAGCGCAGCGGGATCACCACCTCGCACTTCTCCTGCGCGAGGGTGGAGTTGACGTTGTTCACCAGCGCCACGCGGGCGATGTCGCGGCCCGAGGCGATGACGGCGTTGAGCACGTCGATGAGGTCCTTGGTCTCGCCCGACTGGCTCACGGCGATGAAGAGGTCGCCGTCGCGCAGCGAGCGGGAGTACTGCCCGCGGAACTCCCCGGGGAGGATCGGGATGAGCTCCGTCGCCGCGACCTCGTTGAAGAACAGCGTCGCCGCCTTCGCCGCGTGGAACGACGACCCGCAGCACACCACGTAGATGCGCCCGCTGCGCGCGAGGCACGCGGTGATGAGGTCGAGCACGCGGTTCACCGCGACGTCGTGGTCGTCGACCTCGGTGGCCTCCAGCATCGCGTCGAGCACGCGCACCGCCGCGAGGTCGTCGTCGTGCCGCGCCATCGGCACGAGGTCGGCGAGAAAGCCCGCCTCGCCCGAGGAGAGGTGGTCCCCGAGGAGCGCCCGGGGGATCGCCCGGGTCTCGTCGCGCAGCGTCGTCGGCGCGGCCGCGAGGAGGGCCTGCATGGACCCGCTGTCCACCAGGGCGCGAAACGCCGCGCGCAGGGCGTCGTCGTCGTAGAGCCCGAGGAGCCCGTCGAGGTCTCGCGCGACCCCCTCGGCCGCCGCCCGGTGCGCGTGCAGCGTCGGGCGCAGCGCGCGCAGGGCCTCGCTCCCCCCGCGGAACAGGGTGATCACCCCGCGCACGGTGGCCTCCTGCGCGGAGATCTCCTGGTCCATGAAGTGCGCGAAGGGGGGCACAAGCGCGGCGTCCTTGGCGCGCAGGCGGCTGCGCACGGGCTCGCGGTGCACCACCTCCAGCGACGCGGAGCGGTAGATCGTGTGCTCCTGCGCGGTGTACTCCACGAACTCGCCCTCGCGCAGCGGCAGCAGCGCGCGGGTGAGCTTGAGCACCGACGAGAGGTCACTCGACGCGATGCAGAAGCGCCCGCCCACCTCGTCGTGCCCGAAGCCGAAGTACAGGCTCGACCCCGACTTGATGGCCCACATCCGCTGCGAGACCGGGTCCACCACCACGGCGGCGAAGCTCCCCTGGAGCCGCCCGCTGGCGCGCGAGATCGCCGCGCGCATGCAGCGCCGGCGCACGTCGTGGTCCTGCCGCGCGGCCTCGGGCTCGGCGAGGAGCGCGAGGGCGAAGTAGTGCTCGATGGTGTGCACCACCATCTCGCCGTCGTTGTCCGAGAGCACGGTGTGACCCTCGGCGGTGAGCCAGGTCTTCAGCTCGTCGCAGTTGGTCACGTTGCCGTTGTGCGCGCCGTACATCGTGAGCTTGCAGCGCACGAGGTGAGGCTGCGAGTTCGCGTCGGTGACCGCGCCGAAGGTCGCCCAGCGGACCTGCCCGCAGAAGATCCGCCCCGCCTCGTTCACGATCCCGAGCTGGTGCACCATCAGCGAGGGCGCGCCCACACCCTTGAGGAGCTTCAGCGCGTCGGGGGAGTCACCCTGAAAGAGCGCGCCGGTGGAGTCATAGCCCCGGTACTCCAGGGTCTTGAGCAGCTCCGCCGACACCCGACCCAGGTCCGTTCGCGAGCGCTCGACGATCCAACCGATGACACCACACATGCAACACCTCGGGGGCTGAGGCGCGGATGCATAGTCTGGACTCGCGCGGGATGGAAGCATGCGGGCATGCATCCCTCCCCAGGATTTCTCCGCCGCGCGTTGACCGTGGCGCGGCCCCGGGCGCATATCCGTGCGACGAAATGCTGCACCGTCGCGTTGCCCCGATGGGCGCGGTGATCCTGGTCGCGCTGGCGACCGGGGCCCTCGCGCAGACCCGCCGACCCACCCCCCACGAGGCCCTCGACGTCGCCACCGCGCCCGTGCGCGCGGCCCTCGACGCGCTGTCTCCCAGCGAGTCGGAGCGGCGCGCGGTGGACGACCTGTTGCAGCAGTCCGAGGCCGCCGCGGCCGACCTCGTGGCCGCGGAGCACCGTCGTATGCCCGACGTCGCCGCCGCGCGCCGCCGCCGCCTGGAGTTCCTCGCGCGGGCGTGCACCGCCCGGGTCGAGGCCCTGCGCGCCGAGGCCGCCGCGGAGTTGGCCGAGCGCCGCGCCCTGGAGGCCGAAGCGCGCCGCCGCGTGGCCCGCGGTGCGCAAGAGCGCGCGGGGGAGCGTCGCCTTGCGGCTTCCCGCGGAGAGCCCGTGTCTACCTGGCGCCTCCCGCCACCCGCCGTGACCGTCGACGGGGGGGTGTCGCCGTGAGGCGCGCGGGTGTGGGCCTCGCCCTGGTGATGGGATGCGCCACCGCGGGGCAGGGCGCCCGGCGGGGAGACGCCGAGGTCGCGACGCTGCGGAATTCTCCCGTGGCGCAAGAGGTCGCGCGCGCCGCGCCGGAGGCCTTTGCGGCCTTCGCGCAGGAGCTCACGCGGGTGGAGAACGCCCCCGAGGCGCAGCGCGAGGCCGCGCGCGTCGACGCCGAGGTGGTCCTCGGGTGGGCGCACGCGGTGGCCCGGGCGTCGCTCGCGCGAGACCGCGCCGCGGCCGCCACCGCCCGCGCCGACGCCGCGGAGCAGGACACCCGTCGCGCCGAGCAGCAGGTCGCCGAGATCGACGCCGAGCTCGACCGCGCCGCCGCCGAGCGCGCCGCCGCCGAGCGCGCCCGCGAGGCGATCGTACGCCCTCCCACGACCACCCCCGCGCGCGCCGCCGCCGCGGCCGACCTGCGGCAACAAGCGGGGCTCTACCTCGCCGCCGCGCGGCTCCTCGGGGCCGACGACGCCGCCCGGGCCCCTGCGCAGGCCGCCCTCACCGCCGCCGAGGCCCGCGCCACGGCGCCCGACGCGCTCCCGCTGGCGGGCCGGGCATATCAGTCCGCCGAGGCGCTGGTGACGCGGCTCCGCGAGGCGCAGACGCCCACGACGCAGGCCCCGCGCGGCGACGACGCGGCGCTGCTGCGCTCCGTGGCCGAGACCCCCGAGCTCGACCCCCACCGGGATGCGCGCGGGGTCATCGCGGTGCTGCGAGGGATCTTCAACGGAGTGACCCTGGTGCCCACGGCGCGCTCGCGGCTGACGCCGCTGGCGAACATCCTGCGGTCCACCGCGGGGGCGCGGGCGCGGGTCGAGGTCTTCGCGGGAGGCCCCGCGGCGACGGCGGTGCCGAGGGCGCGTCGTCAGGCCGAGGCGCTGCGCGCGGCGCTGGTGGCGCTCGGGGTGGAGGCGTCGCGGCTGGAGTCCGACGGCGTGGCGCGGGTGGCAGGCGGCGCGCGGAGCGATGACCGCGCCGAGGTGGTGCTGCTCTCGCCGTGACGCACTGCGCGCCCTGAATTCAGGGCGAATTCAAGAGGCGTGGCCGCCTTCCCTACGCCCTTCCCCCGCCTCGGCTACCCACTGCCCAAACTGCGCCTACACCCACGGGATGTGCCGTCGGCGGTGTCTGGACGACGCGGTTCGTGCCGCCGGCTCCGCCCGCACGATCGGCCCTTGGGTGCGGCTCTTCTGCGGTTGTGTCACACGCCACGTCTTGCG
>JBILLI010000347.1:0-7766 GCA_044376155.1 Polyangiales bacterium | reverse complement strand
TCCCGAGGTGAACCCGAGGCGGGGGAAGGGCCGGGGATGGGGGCCAAGAACCGCCGGAAACGCTGAAATTCAAGCGTTTTCTCGCGATATGCGCTGGCGGCGTCAAGGGGAGGGCGCTGCGCTGGGTCGGTCAAGGCCTGGACCTGGACAGGGCTGGGACTGCGCCTGAAGGGGAATGACAGCGCCGCGGGGTTCTGGCAGGGGTATCGCGATGGCCCAAGAGCTCCAACCCAACTACCGCGAGCAGAAGCTCACGCCCCCCGACGACCCCGAGCACCGTTGGCTGCGCGAGGTCTACCAGGGAGAAGACGTCCCGCAGCTCACGCCCCGGGCGATCATCGCGGGGATGATCCTCGGCGCGTTCCTGGTGGGGTCGAACCTCATCACCGCGCTGCGCACGGGGTGGAGCTTCGGCGTCACCATCACCGCCGGGATCATGGCCTACGTGATCTTCGGGCTGCTCGAGCGCGTCGGGCTCGTCAAGCGCCACTTCGGCATGCTCGAGAACAACGCGATGCAGTCGGTGTCGAGCGCCGCGGGCTACATGACCGGCGGCGGCACCGCGGCGGCGATCCCCGCGCTGATGATGGCGACCCACGCGCCCATCCCCGGGCACGTGATGTTCCTCTGGATCACCACCATCGCGGTGATGGGCGTCTTCATGGCCATTCCCATGAAGCGCCAGATGATCAACCAGGAGGGCCTGCGCTTCCCCTCGGGCATCGCCGCGGCCGAGACCCTGCGGCAGCTCCACCCCGAAGACGCCGCCGCCCTCGACGCGCGCAAGACCGTGCGCGAGGGCGAAGTGGTCGAGGCGAAGGGCGAGGTCGCCGACCCCCGCGCCGCCGGCCGCGCGCTCTTCAGCGCCGGCGGGATCACCGCGGTCTACACCTACCTCCGCGAGCACCACCTCTCGTGGCTGTTCAACATCCCCGAGTCGTTCAAGCTCCCGCTGCAGTTCCACGGCCACCCCCTCGCGAAGTGGAGCGTCTCCTTCGACACCTCCCTGCTGCTCTTCGCCGCCGGCGGGATCATGGGCTGGCGCAGCGCGTGGAGCATGATGGTCGGCGCCTGCATCAACTACTTCGCCCTCGCGCCCCACGGCTTCGCCATCGGCGGCATCGCCGACGTGAAGTACAGCGCCATCGCGAAATGGACCGTGTGGTTCGGCTCCTCGCTGCTGCTCACCGCGGGGCTGCTCTCCTTCGCGTTCACCTGGCGGCAGGTGGCCCGGGCCTTTGGTGACGTGGGCAAGATCTTCTCCCGCAAGAAGGGTGAGGTCGAAGACCCCCTCGCGCAGGTCGAGGTGCCCATGAGCTGGTTCGTCGCGGGCGTGGTGACCCTCACGCCCATCGTGGCCTTTCTCGCCTGGGTCTTCTTCGGCATCGCGTGGTGGATGAGCCTCGTCTGTGTGGTGATGAGCTTCTTCATCGCCATCGTCGCGAGCCGCGCCACGGGCGAGACCGACACCACCCCCACGGGCGCCCTCGGCAAGATCACCCAGCTCACCTTCGGCGTGCTCGCGCCGGGCAGCGTGAGCACGAACCTCATGAGCGCTTCCATGAGCGCGGGCGTGGCCATTCACGCCGCCGACCTGCTCACCGATCTCAAGTCGGGCTACCTCCTCGGCGCCCGGCCCCGGCAGCAGTTCTTTGCGCAGTTCTTCGGCGTGCTCGCGGGCGGCAGTGTGGTCGTCATCGCGTTTCAGAAGCTCGTGCCCGACTACACGGTCATCGGCACCGAGCGGCTCCCGGCGCCCGGCGCGATCTCGTGGCTCGCGGTGGCGCAGGGGCTCACCACGGGGCTCGCGGGGCTCCCCCGGGGGGCCACCACGCTCATCGCCGTGGGCGCCGCCGTGGGGGTGGTGCTGGTGCTCGCCGACAAGTTCCTGCCGAAGTATCGGCGGTTCATCCCGAGCGCGACGGGCTTCGGCATGGCCTTCACCATGCCCTTCTCGAACACCCTGTCGATGTTCCTCGGGGCGTGGCTCGCGCTCGTCTGGGAGAAGCGCGACAAGCGCGGCGCCGAGACCTTCATCGTGCCGATCTCCAGCGGGGTCATCGCCGCCGAGGGGCTCATGGCCATCGGCATGGCGCTCTACCGCGCGTTCTGACCCCCTCCGCCTGGGGGCGTTGACCGCGGCGCGCGCTCCGTGCGAGCGATGACGCCGCATGATCCCCATCGGCGCCCGCGACGGGCTCTACCCCGAGATCGACGTTCGACGCACCTACCGACTCAAGGTCTCGGCGGTGCACGAGCTCTACGTCGAAGAGAGCGGCAATCCCGCGGGCAAGCCCGTGGTGTTCCTGCACGGCGGTCCCGGCGGCGGGAGTGACCCGAAGTACCGGCGGTTCTTCGACCCGGAGAAGTACCGCATCGTGCTCTTCGACCAGCGCGGCTGCGGGCGCTCCACCCCCCACGCCTGCCTCGACGAGAACACCACCTGGGACCTCGTCGCCGACATGGAGCGCATTCGCGCGCACCTCGGCATCGATCGCTGGATGGTCTTCGGCGGATCCTGGGGCAGCACCCTCGCGCTGGCCTACGCCGAGACGCACCCCGACCGGGTCACCGAGCTCGTGCTGCGCGGGATCTTTCTCATCCGCGAGCGCGAGATCGCGTGGTTCTACCAGGAGGGCGCGAGCTGGCTCTTTCCCGACGCGTGGGAGCCCTACCGCGACGCCATCCCCGAGGCCGAGCGCGGAGACTTTCTTCACGCCTACCACCGTCGGCTCACGGGCGACGACGAGCACGCGCGGATTCAGTGCGCCCGCGCCTGGAGCGTCTGGGAGGGGAGCACCTCGCGACTGCTGGTCGACGCCGACTCCGTGCGCCGCTGCGCGCAAGACGCCTTCGCCCTCGCCTTCGCCCGCATCGAGTGCCACTACTTCGTGAACAAGGGCTTCTTCGAGGTCGACGGGCAATTGCTGCGCGACGTGCACCGCATCCGGCACATCCCCACGGTGATCGTGCAGGGGCGCTACGACGTGGTGTGCCCCATGGAGAGCGCCTGGGCGCTGCACCGCGCGTGGCCGGAGTCCACGCTCATCGTGGTCCCCGACGCGGGGCACTCGGCCCACGAGACCGGAATCACCCGCGCCCTGGTCGACGCCACCGACCGCTTCGCGCGGTGAAATGATAGGGTCCACCCCCACCATGGATCTCAAGAAGGCCCTGCTCCAGCAGGCGATGAAGCTCGCGCAGAACCCCAAGGTCATGGAGGTCGCCATGAGCCCGAAGGTGATGGGCGCGGCGATGAAGGTGATGTCCCTCCGGGGGCAGGTCGAGAGCGCCACCTCGGCGGCCACGCAGTCGGTCGCGAAGGCGCTGAACCTCGCGACGCGCGACGAGGTGCGCGAGCTCCGTCGCACCATCCGACGGCTCGAAGACGAGCTCCACGAGCGCGAGGCGCCCGCGCCCGCGGCCGACGACGACGCCCAGGGCTGAGCCCTTGCGCGCCACGCGCTTCGTTGCGGTGCGGCCCCCATCCCCGGCCCTTCCCCCGCCTCGGGGGAAGGGTGGGGAACCGTTGGCTCAGGGATGGTCCACGCGTCGGTCGCCCACGCGTCGGTCGCCCGCGCGTCGGTCGCCCGCGCAACGCACAACGCGTTGGACCGCAAGCCTTCTGATACGACTGGACCATCTCCCCGACAGCGGTTCACCACCCTTCCCCCGAGGCGGGGGAAGGGCCGGGGATGGGGGCAACCCCGCGTGACCACCTCACCCTCGCGTCTCTCTCGCCTCTCTGCGCCCGGGCTGTGGGCGCTCGCGCTCGCGGCCATCGCGGTGATGGCCCCGCGCACACCCGTGTACTGGGACTCCTTCGGGTACCTCGGACAGTCGGTCACGGGGCTGGTCGGCGGACTCGCGCTGGGGCGCCCGCACTTCGTCTACACCTCCCACGCCGTCGCGAACGTGCTGCGGGCGCTCGGGGTGTCGGTGTGGTCCCTGGGCGCGTGGCTCACGGTGCTGTGGGCGATGGTCTCGGCCCTCTGCGCGCCGCTCACCCGCGCGACCCTGCGCGCCGCGGGAACGAACGATGACGCGGCCCTCTGGGCGGGCGTGGCCGTGGCCCTCTCGCCCGCCCTCGCGCACACCGCGGGGGGGGTGCTCACCGACGGTCCCTCCCTCGCGGTGTCGCTCGTGGCCTTCGTGGTGGCCCTGCGCGGCGCGACGACCGCGCGGCCCGTGCGCCATGCGCTGCTCGCCGGCGCGCTGGTGGGCCTCGCCGCGGGCATGCGCGAACAGGCTGCGGCGCAAGGACTTGTGACGCTCCTGGCGTTTCGCGCGGTGTCGCCGCGGGACCGCTGGCGCTGCGCGTTGGCGCTGCTCGCGGGCTTCGTGGTGGGCTTCGCGCCGCCCGTGCTCTGGGCCGCGACGCACCAGGTGGGCTACCGCGCGATGCTCGACACGTGGCTCCGCGGGATGCGCGAAGAGCGCGGCGCGCACCCGTACACCCTCACGGACTTTGCGGCATTCCTCCGCTGGCTCGTGGCCCTCGGGCCCGTCACCCTCGTCGCCGCGATGGCGCAGTGGACCCGTGGGCCGCAGGTGCTCCTGCGCGGTCCGTTGCTCGCGGTGTGCGCGCCCGCGATGGTGCAGCTCGCGCTGCTCGCGGGGTATCAAGACATCTCGTACAGCCCGCGGTACCTCCTCTCGGCGCTGCCGGGCGCGCTCGCGATCCCCGCGGGGGTGGCCCTCGCCCACGTCGCCACCACCGCGCGGCGACGGGCGCTGCTTGCGGTGCTCATGGCCCTCCCGCTGCTCGTGGGCGCACCATGGCTGCGGGCGCGGGAGGCCCCGCTGTCGCGCGCGGTAGAGACCGTGCCGACGCTTCTGCGGGGCGTGCCGGCAGACGCGCTGATCGTGGCCGGGCAGACCTGCCCCGCGGTGGAGCTCACCCGACGGCTCGCGCTCGCCGAGCCCGCGCGGTGGGGAGCTGCCCCGCGGTGGCAACGGATCTGTCCGGGTTGGGCGTGGCCCGACGACCTCGCGGGCAGACTCGATGCAGCGCTTGCGCAGGGGCAGACCGTGGTGCTGGACCTACGCCCGGGGGCATGGTTGGGACCGCGGCAGGCGAGGGTCTTCGCCGAGGTGCGGGCGTGGTCCGAGACCCGGGATCATCCCCGGGTGATGCGCTGGCGCTGATCCGCGGGGGAAGCGTGGGCGGCGGTCGCGAGGCGGCTCTCCAGCAGGGACTCCCCGCGGGCCCACGCGCTGCGACCAGGGTCGCGGGCGCGGAGGTCTCGCACCACCGCGAGGGCGTCGCGCCACGCGCTCACTGATTCGTCGCGCTGGCCCAGCCGCGCGCGGAGGTCACCGAGGCGCAGCAGCGCGAGGGCGAGCAGGCGCAGCGGCGCGTGCGTGCGGGTGTGGCGATGCGCGAGACGGAGCTCCTCGACCAGCGCGAGGGCGAGCTCGGCGGCGGCGCGCGGGTCCTTCGGGGCGAGGAGGTCCACGCGACGGGTGACCACCTCGAAGTCGAAGGTGGCCCGCGGGGCCTCGTCGATGTCTGCCGGGACGAGCGAGGCCGCCGCGTCGAGGTGGGCGAGGGCGCGGTCGGGGGAGGGCGCCGTGAGGGCGTCACACACCCGGAGGTGCAGCGCCGCGCGCAGGGCCCAGTGCGCGTCGGGCAGGGCCATGGCGGCGTCGGCCCAGAGCGTCGCGCGCGACGGCGGATCCCGCGGGTCGAGGTCACCGCGGAGCAGGGCGCGCCACGCGCGGAGGTCGGGGTGTCGCGCGGCCTCGTCGGCGTCGAGCTCGGCGAGGTGCATGCGCGCGAGGTCATTGCGCTGCAGGGAGATCGCACACAACGCGGCCCGCACGGTCCACCGCGCGCGGCGCTCGGGGGAGCTCTCCACGGCGCGGCACTCGGCGATGCGCGCGGGGTCGGTGGCGGTGAAGACGGGCTCGTGGGGGGCGTCGAGGGTGAGGTCGCCGTCGGGCGCGCCGAGGCGCAGCACCGGGCCGCGGATGGACCAGAGGTCCGGCGCGTTGCGGGCGAGGAGGCCCTCGAGGCGGGAATGAAGGGCGAGGCAGAGCCCGCCGTGGTGTTGCGCGCGCAGGGCGTTGCGACGCTCGTTGAGGCGCTCGAAGAGCTCAAGGCACGCGTCGTCTTCGACCCCGGTGCACCGCGTGGCGTCGAGGATCACCAGCGACCAGGTCTCGCGTGGGCGGTCGAGGGCGTCGAGGAGTCCCGACAAGAGCTCCTGGGACTCGGCCCCGGCGCAGGGGTCGCGGGCGAGGTCTTCGGCGCGGAGGTGCACCACGTCGACAGGCGCGCCGCGGGCCGCGGAGAGCACCGCGGGGAGGGCGCGGGCGTCGTCGTCCCAGTGCCCGCGCTGGTCGTCGGCGACGTACACCAGGGCGAGCACGAAGCCGTCGGCGAGCGCCAGGTGGCGGACCATGCCGGGGATCATCCCACGGGCGCGAGGGTGGCGGTCTCGGCGGTGCGGGTGCGGGCGATGAGCTCGCGCAGCCCCGGGATCTCTCGCACCGCGGGGTGCAGGTCGAACCAGTCGCGGTCGTTGAGGTACCGCAGCACCACGTTGTTCGAGAGCATGAGGTCCGCGGCCTGCTGCTGCGAGGGGTCTTCGAGGGTGAGGTAGTGCTCCTGCGCGACCTTCGCGAGCCACGGGAACATCGCCGTGGGGACCACCTTGCGGTACTCGTCCGCGAGCTCGTTGAAGATCCGGTTGAAGGCGTGCTCGGCGAGCGCACCGTCACTCGCCACCACCGTGGCCTGCAACAGCCGCACGATCTCCCGGGGGTATCCCCCGGACCACGCGATGAGCCGCCGCACGCGGTCGTCCACCGAGGTGGGCCCGAGGATTTCTGACAAGAGCTCCCGCGGGATGCGTCGTTCGATGAGCGCGCGGGCGGCGTCTTCACCCGGGGCGAAGGGGCCGCCGTGGCGCTCGCGGAGCTTGATCATCGGCATGAACTCCACGTGGTCCACGCGGCGGGAGAGCATCGCGGGGGGCACGGTCCAGACGACGTGCACGGGGAGGCGGAGGTAGGGCGCGCCGCCCACGAAGACCCGCTCGGCGCTCTCGACCACCTGGGACCAGTTCGAGGTCGTGCCGCGGAGCTTCTCCAACGAGTCGACGATGACCACCAATCCCTTCCACCCCGCGCCCTGGGCGCGCTCGCGGAGCCTGCCGAACTCCTGCTGCGCGTCGCGGAGGAAGGTCGACAGGTGGGCCGTCACGATCTGTCGCACCCGGGCGCGGAGCGCGGGTCGGGTCTTCATCTCCATCACCAGGTTGGCCCCGACGAGGTTCTTGTCGCCCACGCTGAGCCCCATCCCCCGGAGCTCTACGTCCGTGCGCGCGAGCCACGCGGTGAACCTCGGGAGCCAGGCGTCTTGCAGGGCCCGGTTGGGATCGCCGCCCTCGGCCTGGAGCACCGCGCGCTCGGTCTCGACCAGCACCGCGGCGATGAGGTCGGGCACGTCGATGGGGTTGTGCAGATCGAGCACGGCCTCGGCGTTCACCGTCACCGTGAGCATCGCTGCGCCTTCGCGGCGCGAGAGCCGCGCGGCGAGGCGGTTGAGCTCGGTGCTCTTGCCCGAGCCCCGCAATCCCGTGAACAACAGGGTCACGGGTCCGCTCGCGAGCTCGACGCGGCGGGCGAGGCGGGCGACCCAGTGAACGCCACGCACGAGCCGCCCGGGGGTGCCCAGGGCGTCGAGGTCGACGTTGCGGCTGTCGTCGGGGTTCAGGGCCTCGGCGGGGTCACAGCGGTTGTAGAGGGCGCGGAGATCC
>JBILLI010000346.1:0-7785 GCA_044376155.1 Polyangiales bacterium | reverse complement strand
TCCTGCCGGTGGATTGGATCCTCGGGCGCGCCCGGGCGTGCACCAACGTGCTGGCCGACATGAGCGTCGCGGTGATCCTGCATCGGTACGAAGATGACGCACCGCGTGACGCCGAGGCTTGACGGGGCCGCGCGGAGAAACGCACCATCGGCGTCGATGCCGACCCTGCGACGCTACCGCGCCTCGGACTGGGACGCGTTCCTCGCGCTGGACCTCGAGACCGGCAGCGCCACCCTGCGCTACGCCACGGAGACCGAGCGCGAGATCTTTCGCGGCCGGTGGCACGAGGTGCTGCGCGACCGCTACGGCTGGTCCGACGACGGCCCCACGGCCGACAAGGCCGCGCTGTGGGTGCTCGACGACGACGGGGTGTACGCCGGGCACATCTGGCTCAGCGAGCAGCCCGACGTGCGCACGGGCATCCCCCGCCTCTGGATCACCACCATGGCCATCGCCCCGGCCTACCGCTCCCGCGGCTGGGCGCGGCTGCTCATGGAGCACGCCGACCGCGAGGCCGAGCTCCGCGGGCTCACGGGCCTCGGGCTCTCGGTCGACGCCGACAACGTGGTCGCCCGCAAGCTCTACGAAGAGCTCGGGTTTCAGACCGTGCGTCTGCGCATGATGAAGTCCCGCAAGGGCTGACCGCGCAAGCTCCGGGCGCACGGAGCTCGAACCCTGTGCGCACGGAGTTCTGACGCGGTCGCAGGACGCTCAGCGCGTGCGCGCGCAGCGAAAGCCCACGGTGGGCGCCGACTGATCCGCAAAGAGCCCGCCGCGCATGGTGTTGCGCAGCTCGGACATCATCACGGCGTCGTAGGCCCCGCCGCGGTGGTTGCGCAGCTGCGTGCCGGTGTTGGTGCACAGGGGGTTCTCGCGACGCTCGGTCCAGCACATGGCCTCGAGGTCGGCGACGTCGCTCGCGGTCCACTCGGCGACGTTGCCGCCGAGGTCGAAGACGCCCGCGGGCGCGCCGAGCACGCCGAGGCCCACGCGGCGGGTGCGACGGCCGTCGGCGCCAGGGCACGGGACCCACTGCGCGTAGGGGCACAACAGCCCGCCGTCGGGGTCGGGCATCATCATCGCGGTGATGTCCTCCTGCGTCGGGTCGTGGGTGCCCCAGGGGAGCGGTCGACCCGCCTGGAGCCCCGCGGTGACCCACCCCTGCGCGACGAACTCCCACTCGGCCTCGGTGGGCAGACGTCCGCCGTCCCAGACGCAGAACTCCATCGCGAGGGTCCAGTCGACGCAGTTCATCGGGTGCCGCTCGCGGTCCGTCGTGGTGGGCGACATCGACCAGTTGCACCCCGCGCCCGTGCCCGGCGGCGCGGCGTTGAGCCGCCACGGGATGCTCTGCCCGCCCGGGAACACCACCGGGCTCGCGCGCACCGAGGCCAGCGCCGCGGGGCGGTTCGCCCAGAAGCGCCGAAAGCGCCCCACGGTGACCTCGTTCGCGTCGAGGGCGAAGCGCCGCACGCGCACGTTCTCGAGCGTGCCGCCCATGCGAAAGGTGCCGCCGGGGACCTCGACGAGGGCGCAGTCGGCCATGTCCCCCGGGCCGCAGCTCCGGGGCGCGCCGGTGCTCGCGCAGGCGCCCTCGAGGCAGCGCTCCCCGAGGCGGCAGACGTTGCCGCAGGCGCCGCAGTTCGTGGGGCTGCTCGCGAGGTCGGCGCAGGTGCTGCCGCAGCGCGTGATGCCCGGGCCGCACGCGCCCACGCACTCCCCCGCGGCGCAGAGCCCGCCCGCGCCGCACGCGCGCCCACAGCGCCCGCAGTGCAGCTCCGACGCGAGGTCGGCCTCGCAGCCGTTCGCGGGGTTGCCGTCGCAGTCGTCGAAGCCCACGCGGCAGCGAAAGCGGCACTCGCTGTTGACGCACAGCGGGTCGGTGTTGCCGCCCACGGGGCAGCTCTGCCCGCAGCGCCCGCAGTGCGTGGGGTCGGAGCCCGTGTCGACCTCGCAGCCGTTGTCGGCGAGGCCGTCGCAGTCGCCCCGTTGCCCCGCGCAGGTCACCGCGCACACCCCCGCACGGCACGAGACCACGCCGCCCGGCGCGGGCGCGCAGCGGCGGTTGCAGGCGCCGCAGTGCGCGACGCTCATCGAGGTCACCACGCACGCGCGGCCGCAGGCCACCGTGCCGCCCGGACAGCTCGTGGCGCACGCGCCGTTGGCGCACACCTGCGAGCCAGGGCAGGCGTTGCCGCATGCGCCGCAGTTCGCGGGGTCGCTCTCGGTGAGCGTCTCGCAGCCGTTGGCGGCGTTGCCGTCGCAGTCCGCGGCGCCCTGAAAGCACAGGTCCACGGCGCATCGCCCCGAGGCGCAGCGGGACCGCGCGCCCTGCAGGGCGCAGGCGTTGCCGCACGCGCCGCAGTGCAGGGTGCTCTGCTGCAGGTCGAAGCACGCGCCCCCGCAGGCCCCCTGCCCCGCGCCGCAGGTGAGCGGCACGTCGCCCGGCGCGTCGACGCGGGGCGTGTCGGAGAGGGCATCGCCCGCGGGGGCGTCACCCGCGGGGGTGTCACCCGCGGGGGCGTCGGCGGAGGCGGGGAGGTCGATCGCGGGGCCGCGGTCGAAGGCGATGGTGCCGGCGTCGCGGCGCCACGCGGGGTCGTCCCAGTGGCTCGTGGGCAGCGGCACGCCGGGGGGGCCCTTGGACGAGCACGCGAGCAGCAGCAGGGCAGACGCGAGGGGTACGCAGCGCACGGTGCATTCACGCCACGACCGCGCGACGACTGCAAGCGACGGGGGTCACCCCACCAGCGGGAGGACCATCTTGAAGCGCGTGCCCTGCCCGAGGCGCGACGAGATCTCGATGCGCCCGCCGAGGGACTCGATGTTGCGCTTCACCACGTCCATGCCCACGCCGCGGCCGGAGAGGGCCGTGACCTGCTCCGCGGTGGAGAAGCCCGGGGCGAAGATCAGCAGAAAGACATCGGACTCCGAGAGGTCGGCGTCGGGCGAGACGATGCCCTTGTCGATGGCCTTCTTCAGCACCCGCGAGGCGTCGATCCCGCGGCCGTCGTCGCTGAGCTCGATGGTCACCGTGCGCTCGTCGCGCACCGCGCTGAGCCCCACCGTGGCGAGCAGCGCCTTGCCCGACCCGCGGCGGCCGTCGGTGTCTTCGATGCCGTGGTCCAGCGCGTTGCGGATCATGTGCACCAGCGGGTCGCCGAGCTTCTCGACCATGCCCCGGGGGGCGGTGGTCTCTTCGCCCTGCAGCACCACGCGGGCGAGCTTGCCGGTCTTCTTCGAGAGGTCGCGCACCATGCGAGACATCTTCTGAAAGAGCCCCGACACGCTCACCGCGCTCATCAGCGCGCCGATCTCGCGCACCTCCGCGGTGGCCTTCCAGAGCTCCGCGAAGGCCGCGCGCGACGCCTCGTCGACGCGCGACGCGAGCCGTGCTTCCAGCGCCCCGAGGGTGGCCGCGACGTGGGTGAGGCGCTCCACCACCTCCACGTCGATCTTCACGGTCTCCTTGATGGCCTTGGGCATCACCGTCGCGCGCGGTGACGCACCCGCCTGGGCGCCGCGGGCGCGAGACGCCGCCGACGGGGGCGGCACCTCGCCGCGGATCACGGCCTCCAGACGTCCCAGGAGCCCCGGGAGACCCGGGCTGCGCATGAAGCCACGGCTGGCCTCGACCGCGCGGCGAGCGGCGGAGATCTGCGTGCGCATGGCCTCGACGCTCTCGAAGACCACGTCCATCGCGCCGGGGGTGGTGACCAGGTCGAGCTTTCCGTCGCGGGACTTCGCGAGCAGGGTCTCGGTGGTGTGCGCGAGGCTCTGCGCCTCGGTGACCTCGACGAAGGCCGCGACGCCCTTGATGGTGTGGAACACCCGAAAGAGCGCGTTGATCGCGTCGGGGTCCTGCGCGCCCGACTCGATGCCCAGGAGGATCTGGTCGCAGCGGTCGAGGCCCTCCTCGCTCTCGGTGATGAACTCCCCGAGGGTCTCGATGGTCTCGGGGTCGCGCTCCACCGGCGGTCCGAGGGGGGCGTCCTCGTCCGAGGCGCTGAAATCAGGCTTCGCGCGCGGGACCTCGAAGCGCTCCAGGCGCCCTTCGGCGAGGGTCCCGAGGGCGGCCCTCACCCCCTCGCGCACCCAGCCCAGGGCCTGCGCCTCGTGGTCGGGGAGCTCCTCGTTGATCACCTGCATGACCAGCGCGGAGCACTCCTGCGCCCAGGCCCGCAGGGCCTTGGCGATCTCGGGCACGGCCTCGGTGAACTCCTCGAAGAGCGAGAGCACCTGGCCGAGGGCGTGCTTGTCTTCGGCGCCGTCTTCGAGGATGGCGTCGATCTCCTCGCAGAGCCCGAGGGCCCGGCGGTCGCTCACCACGAGCAGCACGCGGCCCTCGAATTGCGGCGACGAGAGCGACTGCGCCAGCGCGGGGAGACGTCGCGGCACGAACTTCGCGCAGTCCTCGTTGAGGAGGAACAGCGGCACGCCGATCTGGATCTGCCCCGAGGGCACGTTCATCAGCCGCGAGCCCGCGCGCTTGACGTGCCCCGAGACCATGTTCACGAACTCCCGCAGCGCGTCGAGCACGTCGCTGAGGGGCACCTCCTCATCGGGCTCCATCGCGAGCATCGCGCGGGTGATCCCGTAGAGGCTCTGCTCAGAACCAAAGAGCCCGATCTCCCAGCCGCCGCCGGGGATGATGAGGCTGTTGCTCGCGCCCAGCGCGAGGCCGTCGCCGCGGAGCCGCTCGGGCTCCCCCTCCACCGCGAGGGAGATCCCGAACATGGTCTCGCAGACCTCGGTGAAGCCCTGCACCGCGACGGCGATCATCGGCGCGGCGCGCGCGAGGGACGCGCTCGCGGTCACTGTTCCTCCCTCAGCCATGGTCACGCCTCCACCCGGGGGGTTCAACGACGGCGGCTGCCCGAGCCGCGGAGCAGGGAGATGCCCACGGTGATGAAGCGGTCGTTGAGCATCGAGACGGGCAGTCCCGGGATCTCGAATTCGACGTTCACCGTGTTGATCCCCCGGGCGTACACCACCGCGAAGCTCTGCCCGAGGATCAGCGACGGCAGGGAGATCTCCTCGACCTTGAAGTCGGTCTCCATGAGGGCCTCCTTGGCGCAGCCGGCCACCATGTTCCCGACCTCCATGATGGCGTCGATGTTGTCCTCGGTGAGCCCGGTCTGCTCCTCACCGAGGAGGGCCCCGGCGAGGTGCAGCAGCCCCTTCTCCGAGACGTTCACCACGATGTTCCCCGAGCTCGCACCCACCAGCCCGACGATGACCGAGATGTTGTGCCGCTGGCTCGCGAGTCGGCTCGCCCCCACCGGGATCGGCTCCACGCCCGTCATCGACAAGCCCTTGAGGGTGCTCCGCATCACGACATCGAGAAGCGTTCGATCGACCTGGAGCTTGATCTCGTCCACGTGTCCTCCGTGCGGCCGCGCTGGCTGCGCGGGCGGCGTCGACGGCGTGAACGGGCGCGCGCCCCCCTGACTTGAACCCCTTCGCCCGGCCTTGCGCTTGCGCCCCCGCGGCCCGCGCTTCGCGTGTATGTTGCCTCGGCTGTGTCAGGTCGAGCGTTGGCGTGGAAGACTCCGTGGTGCGCGCGCGCGTTTGCGGCGATCCTCGGCCTCGCCGGGTGCAGCCCGAGCAACGCGGCCTCCGGGCGCTGCGAGCCCGCGCGGATCACCGCCCAGGGAATCCCCCTCTCCCGCTGCCCCGTACCCACCGTCACCATCCTCCGCTCGACCACCGACGGCAGCCGACAGCTCACCCGGGTGGGCAACGTCTCCACCGACCCCGCCCGCTCGTGCCTCACCCGCCGCGCCTTCTGGTGGGTCGCCGAGGGACGTCTCCTCCGCGCCGCGCTCCCCAGCGGCGAGGTGAGCAGCGTGCTCGGGGCCTTTCGGGGAGAGCACCCCCTGGAGCCCACCGGGGTCGCCTGCGACGGCGAGGAACTGGTCTTCACCGCCACCCTCCACGACCGCGACGCCGACCGCGTCGACCTCGTGGCCCGCCTCCGCGACGACGCGACCGCCGCCCGGGTCATCTGGAGCGACCGCGCGCTGCGCGACGCCCAACCCTCCCCGCGCTGGCCCTCCCTCGCGGGAGACCTCGTGACCTGGTCGTGGGATTTCACCGTGCCCACCCTCTGGGCGCAGCGCGGCGCCGCCGCCGCCCTCACGGTGCGCGCCGACCTGCACGCGAGCACGCCCCCCGCCGCGGGCCCCGGGTGGGTGGTGTACCCCTCGGGCACGCGCCTCGAGCGCTGGTCCCCCCCGCGACAGACCGCGCGCCTCGCGCCGGGCGACGGAGACCAGTGGTCCCCCGTGACGGCCGGGGGATGGGTCGCGTGGATCGACCAGCGCGACGAGCCCCGGGGCACCTCACGCACGCCGCGCAACCCCCAGGTGTACGTCCTGCCCCCGGGCGGCGCCGCGCGGCGCGTGAGCGTCGGCGCGCGCCGGGGATGGCGCGGTCACCCGTCACTCTCCGAGGGATGGCTCGTGTGGGTCGACACCCGCAACGACCCCGTGCCCGACCGCGAGCCCGGCGCCTGGGTGCGCGCCGAGGTCTTCGGGGTGCGCCTCCCCAACGGCCCCGAGCGCCCGCTCGCCATGCAGGTGGTGGCCTCCCTGCCCCGCGTCCAGGGCGAGACCCTGTACTACCTCGCGTCGAGCGAGGGCCCGCGGCTCGACCTCTTCGCGCGGCCCCTACCGCGCGACTGAGCGCCGCTCGCGCACGAACCACCACGCGCCGATCACGAAGAGCACCGCGGCGCTCACCGACTTGAACACCATGTCGGCGTACACGCTGCCCCAGAGGCCGTAGCGCGGCACCAGCGCCATCGACGCCAGCAGGTGCGCCACCACCGCGAGCAGCGCGAGCACCGCGCTGGCGCGGAACATCCGCCCCGCGTTCACCACCTGCGAGCCGAAGACCCCCACCGTGGTGATCACCTGCGACAGGCAATAGAGGTTCATCACCGGCCACAGCCGCGCGTACTCCGGCGCGAACATCACCCGCAAGAACACCCCGCCCAGCAGCACGGAGCCCAGGTAGAAGCCCATCGCCACGGCGACGTTGGCCGCCACCACGCGCCACCCCAGGGCCACGAAGGCCTCGTGCTCGCCGCGCTGCATGTGCGCCGCCGCGCGGGCCGCGGTGGCCTGGTAGATCGCCGACGGGAGAAAGCCCACGAGCGCGATGGGCGCCGAGGCCACGGCGAGGTAGCCCACCTCCCGGGTGCCCCGGTACGCCTCGAGGAAGTACCGCGGCATGGGCCCCGCGAAGGCCGTGAGCGCCATGGAGAACACCAGCGGCGCGGTGACCTTCACGATCGTGCGCAGGGCCGCGGGGTCGAAGGTGGGGCGCGTGCGCTCCTCGGGCGTCGCGGCGTCGACCGCGCGCAGGTCGAAGCGCCACCACACCAGCAGCGAGACCGCCAGCAGCGCCGCCGCGGCCCACGCGAGGGAGCGGGTCAGCGCCAGCGCCGCGCCCATCGCCGCGATGCCCAGGAGCCCGCGCAGGGCCTGCGAGCCCGCGATGAGGTCCATGCGCTCGGCGCGCTGGAGCTGCGCCCAGTGGATGTCGCTCAGGCTGTCGATGCACCGCGCCGCCGCCACCAGCACGTACACCGCGAGCACCCGCGGGGAGCGGGCGAGCCAGAGGGCCTCGGCGGTCACCACCACGAGCGCCAGCGCCGTGCCGATCACCCGCGCGCCCAGCATGTCGGCGTAGGTGTGGGACCGCGCCGCGTCGGTCACCAGCACCGTGCGCAGGCCCAGCGAGAGCACGGTGATCACGGGCGCGCAGAGCCCCAGGGCC
>JBILLI010000345.1:0-7804 GCA_044376155.1 Polyangiales bacterium | reverse complement strand
GCATTGACCGAGAAAAATAGGCTCAAAGGGCCAGACACAAAAAACTTGACGCTACCGCTCCTTCGCGAGGCCATCGTCCACGCGCCAGGGCTGGCGCAGGGGGATACCGCGAGCGTGGGCGCGGGCGCTCTCCGGCTCTCGTACAAGCGCATCGCCTTCGGCTGCCTGAGCTGCGGCAAGGCGTTCGCGTCCGGCGACGCCCCGGGCGCGCGCGAGGACCGCTGCGGCGGATGCGGACGGCCGCTGTCGCTGCGGGAGGTCGCCTCAACCGCGTATGCGTCGTTTCTCGGCGAGCTCTCGCATCTCTACGGGGAGCAGCCGGGGCGCGGCGACCCCAGTGCCGCGGCGACGTCCGAGGTCGCGCAGTTTCCGTGCGCCAGCTGCGGGGCCGCCCTGCTGCTCGACGGCACCACCCAGAGTGTCATCTGCACGTACTGTCGCCGCCCGAGCCACGTGCCGTTGCGCTTCTTGTACCGCGGCCATCGCGACGTCCCCGAGCCGTGGGGTGCGCTGTTCGGGTCGCCGCTGCCGCCGAAGTCGACCGAGCTCGGCGCGGTCTTCGACTGGGTGTGCCTCGAGACGGAGTTGCCCTTCGCCGCGTCGCTCGCGCACGGTCGCGTTCTCCTGAGCGCGACGTACCGCGACAGGTCGCTCGATGCGCAGCACAACATCAAGAACACCCAGGAGCGCGCGCTCGTGGCGCTTGTCCAGCGGGAAGGGAGCTTCGACCCGGCGCTGCTCTGGCAGCGGCGAGACCTCTTCCTCGCGACGGCGACGGAGAAGCGGCCCTTCTTCGTCGTTCCGGGCGCCGAGCGCGTCTTCGTGCGAACGCACGCCGGCATCGTCGTGCTCGACGCGCAGACGGGGGACACCGTTCGCATCCTGCCCGTGGACGCGCCCGAGTCCGACTACTTCGCGAGTCCAGCGCTCGCGATGCCCGAGGATCGCGTCTTGCGCGCGCCGCGCGGGACGCTCGCGCTCGCCGTGGGCGACGCGTCGACGACGCTCGCCGCCGGCTATCGTGGCGATGCGGCGACTCGTGCGTGGGTGACCGTCACGAACGCGGGCGGTGAGGTGCAGACACGCGGGGAGATCACCCTGAAGCCCGACGACGATCGAGATACCGCGAACCTCAGGGTGTCTCAGGGGACCGGACCCGCCGTGTGGCTCCAGGTTGATCGGGCCGTCTACCGAGGCGCGCCCGAGGGCGGGAAGGTGAAGCTCGAACGCGTCCCTGACGTTCGGCTGGCCGGCACCGCGAGGCGGCCGTTCGTCGCCGTGGCCTTCGGTGATGGCGTGGCCACCATCGGTGATCACGGCGCGTTTCGTGTCTTCGATCGCGAAGGGAAGCTCCAGTTCGACGCAGCATCGCTGCCGAAGCCGACCAAGAAGAGCGACGCCGAGCTCGCCAAGGAGATGGGCGATGCGATCATGGCGAGAGGCATGGCCGAGCACGACGCGGCACAGGCCGCCGCCGACCTCGCCGCCGAGAACGACGCGCGCGCTCGGCGCGCGAAGGGCGTGAAGGCGCTGTTGATCGCGGGGGCTGTGGTGGCCCTCCTGGTGCTCGCGCTCAGCGTGCTGTCGCGGATCTGAACGCCCTCTCTCGGCCGCTGCCCTCGCGTTCTTCCACCGCGCCCCTCTGCGCGCCCCTCCGGGGTGGCGACGTCGCCACCCCTTCGCCACCCCTCGCCACCCCCGTTTCGCCACCCCGCCGGTCAAATGTGGGGTGATTTCAAGACCGGCCTTGCTGGCACGGAGCGCGCTCTCGGTGTCGGGCATGAGCACGACACGCACGGCGTGGCATCCAGCGTTCACGGTGTTCCTCCGGGAACGCCGTCCGTTGTGGGCGGAGGTTGAGGCGGAGGTGACGTTGGCCGCCGAGCCGCTGCGGGTCGACGACGTGATCACGCTGCGCGTGGGGCACCGAGGCGACGGTCATGACGAAGGGCAGAGCCTGCGGGGACTGTGGCGCCACCTGCGGGCGGTGATGCTGGTGGAGTTCAAGAGCCGCGCGCGGGAGTTTCGCCACGGCGACCTCCACCGCCTGCTCGCCTACGGCCACCTCTGGTGCGCCGAGCGCAAGACTCCACCCGCCGACGTGACCCTCGCGCTCGTGGTGCCAAGGATCAACGACGCCTTGCGCGGCGAGCTCGCGGCGGCGGGTCTCACCCTGGCGCTGCGCGACGACGGCTACCACGAGGTCGCAGGGCCGCCATCGCCGCTGGTGGTCGCGGAGCTGCGAGTGATCGCGGCGCGTGAGGGCGACGACGTGCTGCGCTGGCTCGCCTTCGACGGCGTGCTCACGCTGGCCGCACTCCGATGGATACGGCAACATGTTCACACCGGGAGCGACGACATGACCCTGCAGATCGACGAGGACCTGGAAGGCTTCTACCAATACGCCAAGGAGCTCATGAAGAAGCTGCCCATCGAGGAGCGGCTCGAAGACCTCGCGCCCGAGCAGCGACTCGCGGGGCTCGCGCCCGAGCAGCGACTCGCGGGGCTCGCGCCCGAGCAGCGACTCGCGGGGCTCTCCGAAGCCGACCGGGTGCTCGCGCTCCCCGACGCGGCCCTCCGCGCGCTCCCCGCGGAGTACCTCGCGACGCTCCCCGCCGACGCGCAGGAGCGCATCCGCGCGCGCCTCGGCCGCTGACCCACGCGCGTCCTGCCACCACCTCGCTCTCACGCGCGCCTCGCGTCCTTCCACCACGCCACGCGCGCCTCGCGGCCGCGTTCTGTGCGTCCCTCCACCACCACGCTCTCTGCGTCCTGGTCGGCCGCAACCCGCGCGCTCTTCCACCGCGCCGCTCTCCGCGCCCCGGTCGGTCGCGTTCCGTGCGCTCCTTCACCACGTTGCTCCACGCGCCGCGGTCGCCCCGGTGTGTGGAGCAACGTGCGTCATCTCGGCCTGCGACGGGACTGCGCGCGATCCAAGGAAGAGGGCCGCGGGTGTCGCAACCGCTTGGGCCGCAGAGGCTTTGGCGACAGCATGGGCCGCCCGTGTCGCAACCGTGTGGGCCGCGCAGCGTGACGGCAGGGCGGGACGCGCGGGCAGTGGCCGGGAGAATTTCAGCGCGCGACGCCGTGGAGGCTCGCGATGAGCGCGGCCGTGCGTGTCGGGGGCAGCGACGTCGTGGCGGGACGCGCGGATCTCCTCCGCGGGGGACGCACGCGGGAGGGGAGGGGGCTTGAAGGGCGGGACGCGTGGGAGTTCGGGCGCATGCGCGGTTTGGGGTGAAGCCGCGGCTTGTACCTGAGTCGCGCAGGCTGAAGCCCAGCGCGATCTGCCCCGTGCGGCGTCAGGCACGCGCTGCGTGACCGCGGTATCTTCGTCGAATGCGTAGCTTCCTGGTCCTTCCGCTCCTCGTCGCCGCGTCCTGCGCGCCGTCGTTGGACGTCTCGTTGGCGACAGACGCTGGATCCACGGACGTCTCCGGCGACACCGTGGAGTCGACTGCAGACGCGCCCGCGCCCGACGCAGTCCCTGCGGACACGGGCCCCGCGGACACGGGCCCTACGGACACGCCCACGCCGGACGCTGGACTCGCCGACATCACCCCCGCGCGCGATGTGCTCCTCGACGCGCCCACCGACGTCACCCCCGCGCGCGATGTGCTCCTCGACGCGCCCACCGACGTCACCCCCGCGCGCGACGCAGCCCCCGACGCGCCCACGGACGCGCCCACGGACGCCACCACCGCGCGCGACGTACTCAGCGACGTCACCCCCGCGCAGGACGTCCCGACAGACCGACCGGGCGCGACCTCGGGCCTCGACCAGCGCCCGGTGAACCGCACCTGCGTGGCGTTCCCGCGGCCCACCCTCGGCGGCGTCACCCTCACGCGGGTCTTCGCGCAGCTCCCCGCCCTCGCAAACACCGTCGCGCTCGTGCCCTCGCCGCTGGAGCGTGGGCGCTGGTTCGCGGTCTCGCAGACCGGCACCGTGTGGTCCTTCGCGCCGACAGACACCGCGCGCACGCGGGCGCTCGACATCACCACGCGCGTGCGCAGCGGCGGCGAAGCCGGGCTCCTCGGCATCGCGTTCCACCCCGACGTCGCGCGCAACCGCTACGTGTTCCTGAGCTACACCGCGCCCCCGCAAAGCGGCGAGGCGCTGCGCTCCCGCGTGTCGCGCTTCACCCTCCGCGACGACCGCACCATCGACCCCGGCTCCGAGCGCACGATCCTCGAGCTCTCGCAGCCGTACACGAACCACAACGGCGGCGGCATCGCCTTCGGCCCCGACGGGATGCTCTACCTGGGCTTCGGCGACGGCGGGTCCGCGAACGACCCGATGCGCTACGGGCAGAACCTGAACTCCCTGCTCGGCAAGTTCCTGCGCATCGACGTGAACGTCCCCGACAACGGCACCGCGCGCTACGCGATCCCCGCGGACAACCCCTTCGCGGGAGGGGGAGGGCGCGGCGAAATCTGGGCGTGGGGCCTGCGCAATCCCTGGCGCTGGAGCTTCGACACGGCCACCGGCGAGCTCTGGGCGGGAGACGTCGGACAGGGGCGCCTCGAAGAGGTCGACCTGATCCGCCGCGGCGGAAACTACGGCTGGAACACCATGGAAGGCAGCACCTGCCTCACGGGCTCCACGTGCAATCGCACGGGCTTGATCCTCCCGGTGGTGGAGTATCCGCGGACCGAGGGCGCGTCGATCACCGGGGGCTACGTCTACCGCGGCCGCGCGGTGCCCTCGCTCACCGGGAGCTTCGTGTTCGCCGACTACGTGAGCGGCCGTGTCTGGGCGGTGACCTACGACGCGAACGGCGCCCCGCAGCGCACGCTCCTCGCGAGCACCGGGCGCAACATTTCGACCTTCGCGCAGGACCCCGACGGCGAGGTCTACGCCGTCTCCTACGACGGCCGCGTGGACCGCATCGACCCCTCCGGCCCCGCGATGGACCGCGTCCCCCGCACGCTCACCGCCACCGGCTGCGTGGACCCCGCGAACCCCCTGCGCCCCGCCGCGGGGCTCATCCCCTACGCGCCGAACGCGCCCTTCTGGAGCGACGGCGCGGAGAAGTCACGGCACCTCGCGCTGCCCGAAGGCGCACGCATCACCGTAGCGCCCGACGGCGACTGGGACCTCCCCATCGGCACCGTGCTGGTCAAGGACTTCACCCTCGGCGGCCGCCGCATCGAGACGCGCTTGATGGTGCGCCACGACGACGGCGACTGGGCGGGCTACACCTACGCCTGGAACGACACACAGACCGACGCCGCGCTCCTCGACGGCAGCCTCACGCGCACCTTCCCCGGCGGGAGCTGGTACTACCCCTCCCGCGCGCAGTGCATGGAGTGCCACACCCGCGCGGCGGGGCGCTCCCTCGGGCTCGAGACCGCGCAGCTCAACGGCGCGATCACCTACCCCGCGACGGGCCGTCGCGCGAACCAGCTCGACACCCTCGAGGCCATCGGGGCGTTCACCGCCCCGCTCCCCGCGACGCGCCCGCGCCTCGTCGATCCCTCTGGGACCGACGGCACCCTCGACGACCGCGCCCGCGCGTACCTGCACACCAACTGCGCGCAGTGCCACCGCCCCGGCGGCCCCGGCCGCGGCACCATGGACCTCCGCGCGAGCACCCCCCTCGCGATGACCAACACCTGCGACGCCGCGCCCACCGCGGGGGACCTCGGCGTGGCCAACGCGCGGCTCCTCGCGCCGACCGCGCCGACCCGCTCGGTCCTCGCGCTGCGCCCGCGCGACACCGGGCTCAACCGCATGCCGCCCATCGGCAGCGGACGCGTCGACACCGCCGGCGTCGCGCTGCTCGACGCGTGGATCCGCGCCATCGCCCGCTGCCCCTGAGCGCAGCCCTCAGGGCTGGCTGGCCTCGCTCCCGATGCAATTGCGCAGCGCGAGCGGGTTGTGCGAGCACTGCGCGTCGCACGCGCCGGGGCACGTCGAGCATGCGTACTGCCCCGCCCGCGGGCAGTAGGTGCCGAACACCAGGTCCGTGAACCCGCCGGACATCGGGCGCTGCCAGTTGTTGGTGTCGGAGTACAGCGTCGGCGGCGTGGTGCACACCGTCGCCGCGAGCTTCCACGCGCGGCACGCGTTGCGGTCGCCGGTGTTGTACGGGTACGTGCCCCCGCGCGCCGTCGGCCCCGTCGCGTTGTCGCCCGTGGTGAGGCAGCCCGGGAGCGGCGACGTCCACCCGTGGTAGAGCGGCTGCGACGCGCCCCTCACGCAGCGCGCCCCTCCCGGCCGCTGCCCTCGCGTTGCTCTACCGCGCCCCTCTCCACGCGCCCCTCCCGGCCGCTGCCCGCGCGTTCCTCCACCGCGCCGCCGCCGCGACGGTGCCGACGTGGAGTCGCGCCGTGTGTGGCCCCGCCGTTCGCGGCGACCGCACCCTCGAGCGGGTCGACGGCCTCGTCGTCTCCGACCGCCGCACCGCGGGGTGACGCGCCCGCGACGGCACCGCGCTGGACACGGTCGCCGTGCTAGCCTCGGCGGCATGGCGACCCGTGAAGACCTGCTCGCCTTGCGGGCCGAACTCACAGCGAGTGACCCCGAGCTCCTCGCCGCTGTGGCAGACGTCGACCGGACACTGATCGACTCCTGGCTCCGCCTCACGCCGTGGGAGCGGGCGGCCCGCAGCTTCGACATGGCCGACGGGATTGCGGAGCTCAAGACGTGGCGCCGAGTCGGCTGATCGCACTGCTGGACGCGCTGCTCGCAGCGGAGGTGGAGTTCGTGGTCATCGGCGGCCTCGCCGCGGTGCTCCACGGCGCGCCGCTGGTCACCTCCGACGTCGACATCGTCCATCGCCGGACGCCCGAAAACATCGCGCGCCTCCTGGGCGTGTTGCTCCCACTCAACGCCCACGCCCGTGGCGATCGGCGCGTGCTGCCGCCGACCGAGTCGGCCCTGGCGGGGCGCGGTCACATCCTGCTCGACACCGACTGGGGCGCCGTCGACGTTCTGTGCGAGATCGGCGACGGTCAGGACTACGAGTGGCTGCAGACGCGCTCCGAGCTCATCGAGCGCGGAGGCCGCTCCGTCCGCATCGTCTCGCTCCCGGCCCTGATCGAGCTGAAGCGCGCCGCCAACCGCCCGAAGGACCGGCTCGCGATCCCCATCCTTCTGGCGACGCTCGAAGCACGCACTCGCGACCCGTAACGCGCCTGAGGGATCCGGGGCCGACGCGCGGTCGCGACGCGGTCGGGGTCCTTCTGGCGGCGTGCCGACAACCCCTCATGCGCCCTTCTGTGCGACGGGCCAAAGGCACCACGCGCGGCTGACCCTCCCGCCGACCCCGTCTCGTCCGCCGTGCGGAGAACCTGGGTCGACCCAAGTTCCCCCGTGCTCCTCCCGGCCGCTGCCCTCGCGCCCTTCCACCACGTCGCTCTCGCGCGCCCCTCGCGGCCGCAGCCCGCGCATTCCTCCACCGCGCTCCTCTCCACGCGCCCCTCGCGGCCGCTGCTCGTGCGGCCCGCCCTGGCGGTGCATCCACGCGCTCCTTGCGGCCGTTGCCCTCGCGTCCTTCTCCCTCCCACCGCTTCGCGTCCCGATCGGCCGCGCCCCTCACGCTCTTCCCGCGAGCCCCACTGCGCGCCCCTCCGGGGTGGCGAGGTCGCCACCCCTTCGCCACCCCTCGCCACCCCCTTTTCGCCACCCCTCCGGGCAAATGTCGTGAGATTTCAAGATGGGCCTTGCTGGCACGGAGCGCGCTCTCGGTGTCGGGCATGAGCACGACACGCACCGCGTGGCATCCAGCGTTCACGGTGTTCCTTCGGGAGCGCCGTCCGTTGTGGGCGGAGGTTGAGGCGGAGGTGACGTTGGCCGCGGA
>JBILLI010000501.1:0-5798 GCA_044376155.1 Polyangiales bacterium | reverse complement strand
CTCGCGAGGAGCATCGCGAAGGGGAGGTAGTGCCGCGCCTCGTAGGTCATCGCGTGGTGGACCAGCACGAAGCGAAACGCCACGCCCCCCGCGAGGAGCGCGGCGAGGAGCCCGAGCTCGGCGCGGCCCGAAGGCTCGTCGCCGCGCGCATCGCCGAGGCGCGCGCGGAGGTGCAGCGCGACGCGCCCCGCCGCGAGGAGCGCGACGGGCCACGCGCCGTAGAGGTCGTCGAGCGAGAGCGCGATGGAGTCGAGCCACGTGGACCACCGCCCGGCGCCCGACGGGGACTGCGCGCCGCTCTTGAGGCCCGCGATGTCGGCGAGGTCCTGCAGCGCGCCCGCGAGGCCCAGGTACCACGCGTTCTGCAGCAGGAGCAGCGCGTGCCCGAGCACCGGCGCGAGGCCGTAGACCACGCCCACGCGCGCGGTGTGCCGCAGGCGCGGCGCCGGCGCTTCGAAGGCGTGCCACGCGACGACGAAGGCCCACAGGAAGAAGGTCGAGTCGACCGAGCTCAGCGCCATGGCGAGCGCGACGCCCCACGCCGCGACGGCCGCGCGCCGCCGGAGCACGTCGTCGACCGCCCGCGTGGAGAGGATCACCGCGTAGACGAAGAGCGCGCGCAGCAGGTCGTCGACCGCGTGGTTCGCGAGGGAGTCGGCGTAGCGCTGAAAGGGCGACGACAGCGCGATGAGCGCGACCGCACCGAACGCCGCGGCGGGGGAGGCCGCGAGGGAGAACGCGAGGAAGAACACCCCGAGGGCCGCGACCGACATCGCCACGGCGAGCAACCGCGCCGCGGCCATGCGCTCGAAGCCGAGCTCGTGGAGCGTCGCGAAGGGCAGCAGGTACCCCGGGGGATAGTGGGTGTAGAGCCGCCGCGGACCGATGCCGTGGGCGCCGCGGGTGTAGGTCCCGTGGGCGTGGTGACGCAGCGCGGGCTCGTCGACCACCTCGATGGCCGCGGCGTAGCCCTGGGGATTGAACAGCAGGCGGTTGTGCAGCCACCCCCCCTCGGTCCACTGCCGGTTGGAGAGCATGGTCTGGGCGTCGCCGAAGGCCCAGGCGCTCCAGCGGTACTCACTGTTCGCGCGCGCGCCGAGCTGCACCAGCAGCGCGATCAACAGCGCCACGGTGGCCGCGCGCCAGGGAGCGGCGGGGCGGTGCGACGGCGCCTCGGTCTCTGCCGGGGGCGCGCGCCGCCCGGGGGGAGCACGTCGGCGGGAGGCCTTTCGCATCGCGGCGACGCTGCATGAGAATCCGCGCGCTGTCGAGGTGCCGCACCGCGCGGGCCTTGCGGCGAGCGCGGTGGTTGGGAGAGTCTTGGCGACTCCTCCCTTGCGAGCCCCCGAGATCGAGACCGTCTCCTACGACGAGGTCGCCGCGGCGTACCGCGAGGGGCTGATCAACCGCCTCCGCGGCTTTCAGGTCGGCCCCTCGTTCCTCGAAGCCTGGGTCGACGACGAGGACCCCGCCGAGGCCGCCCGCGCGCTCTTCGACGCCGCGCGGGAGCACCACCTGCCCGCGCTGCGAGTGCGCTTCGGGGTGTCGGTCCCGCTCGACGTCGCGCGGCTCGAGGGCCTCGCGTCGGCGCTGGGCGACGTCGAGACCCACCGCGACGACGCGGGCGTGACCGTCACCGTGCGCTTCACGTTGGCGCGTGAGGTCACGGCCGCGCCGCGGCGTGACGCGCGCGCCGAAGAGGTCGTGGTGTACGTGCGCGACGACGACGCCCGCGCGGTCGACGACTGGTCCCTCGCCGCGCGCTACCGCCCCGCGGCCCGCGCGCGGGACCTCGCCCACGTGGGTGCGCTCCCCGACGCGCCGGGCGATGTGGTGCTCGTCGAGAGCGCCGCGGGGGAGATCTCGCTGCGCGCGTGGGTCACCCCCGACGCCGAGCGGGTGCTCGCGGCCCGCGTCGAGGGCGCGACGGGAGACGGCGCCGCGGTGCTCGACGCGCTCTGCGGCGAGGTCGAGGGCGTCGCCCTGCGCGAGGCCGTGGACCACGGCGTGAGCCGCGCCGAGCTCGCCCTGCGCGACCGCGACGCCCCGCCGGTGCGCGGGATCGTGCTGCCCGAGAACGCCTCGCCCGCCTTCGCCGCCGCACAGTCTCTGCTGCGGGGGTGGCTCGCGTCGTGGTCCGCGCGGGGGTCGGCGCTGCCGCGGGAGAACCGTCACCACCGGGGCGTCGCGGAGCCCTGGCGGACACTCGGCGCCGACGCGCAGCGCGACCGGGTGAACGCGTGCCTCGACGCGCTCGGGCAGACGGCGATGCGCTGCGCGCGGGTGGTGCAGGGTGAGCGGGTGGTGCTGACCTTCGACGACGCCACCCCGGGCGCGGCGCGCGGGCCGCTGTTGATGCGGGCCGAGCGGGCGCTGAAATCGTCGCTCGACGCAGGGCTTTACGTGCAGACCGAAGAGCGCAAGGATGCCAACCGCCTCCGTCGACTGTGAGGGTTCAACGCCATGTCGGGCCTCGCCGAACACCCTGAGCTCATCCTCGATGGCACCAAGCTCGCGTGGCACGCCGACCGCGTGCGCGCGTGGGAGCGCGGGGAGCGCATCGCGCCCATCACCATCGACATGGCGCTCACGCGGGCGTGCAACTACGCCTGCCATTTCTGCTACGCGATGCTGCAGGAGAACGACCGCGGGGTGATCAACCGCGCGGTGATCGACGCCTTTCTCGAAGACTGCGCCGAGATCGGGGTGAAGGGGATCAGCTTCGTCTCCGACGGCGAGAGCACCATCTCGCCGGTGTTCGCCGACGCGGTGGTGCGCGGCAGCGAGCTCGGGCTCTCCATGGCCGTGGGCACCAACGGGCTGGTGCTGTCGCGGCGCAAGCTGGAGGTGATCCTGCCGCACCTCACGTACCTCCGGGTGAACATCTCCGCGGGGGAGCGCGGGCGCTACGCGGAGATCATGGGCGCCAAGGAGGAGTGGTTCGACCGGGTGGTGCAGAACATCCGCGACATGGTGGCGATCAAGCGCGAGTGGGGCCTCGGGGTGACCATCGGGCTGCAGATGGTGCTGATGCCGCAGTACGCCGACCAGATCCTCCCCCTCGCGCGGCTGGGGCGCGAGCTGCGCCCCGACTACCTCATCATCAAGCACTGCTCCGACGACGAAGACGGCTCCCTCGGCGTGGCCTACGACGCCTACGCCGCGCTCACCGACACGCTGCGCGAGGCCGAGGCGCTCTCCGACGAGGAGTACAAGGTCCGGGTGAAGTGGTCGAAGATCGAGGCGGGCAACCGCCGGAGCTACCAGCGGTGCTACGGCGCGCCCTTTCTTCTTCAGATCTCGGGGTCGGGGCTGGTGGCGCCCTGCGGGATGCTCTTCAACGAGCGCTACAAGAAGCTCCACATCGGCAACATCTGCGAGACCCGCTTCAAGGACATCTGGGCGTCGGACCGCTACTGGGAGGTGATGAACCACCTCGCGTCGCCCGAGTTCAACGCCCAGCGCATGTGCGGCTCGCTCTGCCTGCAGCACAAGGTCAACGAGTTCCTCGACGAGCGCCGCAAGGGGCGCCTGCCGTTGGTGACCCCCGCGGGCCCCGCGCCCGGTCACCTCTCGTTCGTGTAGTCCGCCGATGGAGGAACCCCGCCCCGGCCTCTCGGTCATCATCCCCGCGCTCAACGAGCAGGAGAACATCGCCGACGCCGTCGCCGAGACCACGCGCATCGTGGCCCCGCGCTTCACGGACTACGAGCTCCTGCTCTTCAACGACGGCAGCACCGACCGCACCGGCGACGTGATGGAGTCCCTCGCCGCGAGCGACCCTCACCTCCGCGTCTTTCACCACGACCGCCCGCGCAACCTCGGCGGGGTCTACAAGCACGGCATCGAGGTCGCGCGCTTCGAGCACGTGATCATGGTCCCGGGCGACAACGAGAACCCGGGCTACGCGCTCATCCCCGTGTTCGACGCGCTCGGCGCGGCCGACATGGTGGTGCCCTACCCCACGAACCAGCACCAGCGCCCGCTGCATCGCCGCGTCGGCTCCCTCGGGTACACCGCCCTGGTGAACGCGCTCTTCGGCCTCGACCTCGCCTACTACAACGGCACCGTGGCGCACCGCCTCGCCAACCTCCGCGCGATCACCGTGCGCACCGACTCCTTCGCCTACCAGACGGAGATCCTCGTGAAGCTCCTGCGACTCGGAAAGTCCCGCGCCGAGGTGCCCGTCACCATCGACGCGCGCCCCGGCAGCCGACGCTCCCGCGCGCTGCGCCCGCAGAACCTCGTCGCCGTGCTCCAGGGCCTCGGCGCGCTCTGGCGTGACGTGCGCCGCGACGAGGCCCGGCCGTGACCCTGCGCTGCACCGTCACCGGCGCGCTGGGCTTCATCGGCTCCCACCTCGTCGACCGCCTGCTCGCCGACGGCCACGAGGTCGTCGCCCTCGACAACCTCGCCACCGGGCGCCCCGAGAACCTCGCCCACCACCGCGAGAACCCAAGGCTCCGGGTGATCGTGGGCGACGTCGCCGACCCCGCCGTGGCCGCGGCCGCGTGCGAGGGCGCGCAGCGGGTCTTTCACCTCGCGGCCCTCGCCGACATCGTCCCCTCGGTGCAGCGCCCGCTCGACTACCACCGCGCCAACGTCGACGGCACCGCCAGCGTGCTCGAGGGCGCGCGCCGCGCGGGGGCGCAGCGCTTCGTCTACGCGGCCTCGTCGTCGTGCTACGGCGTGCCCGACGTCTACCCCACGCCCGAGACCGCGCCCGCGCGGCCCATGTACCCCTACGCGCTCACGAAGTACGTGGGCGAGCAGTACGTGCTGCACTGGTCGAAGGTCTACGGCCTGCCCGCGGTGTCGACGCGCTTCTTCAACGTCTACGGCCCGCGCTCGCGCACCTCGGGGGCCTACGGCGCGGTGTTCGGGGTGTTCCTCGCGCAGCGGCTCGCGGCGAAGCCCTTCACCGTGGTGGGCGACGGCACGCAGTCGCGAGACTTCACCTACGTGACCGACGTGGTCGACGCGATAGTGCGCGCGGCGGAGTCAGACGTTCGCGGAGAAGTGTTCAACGTCGGCAGCGGGGGCACGTACAGCATCAACCGCCTCGTCGAGCTCCTCGGGCCGGGCGAGGTGGTGCACGTGCCGAAGCGCCCGGGCGAGCCCGACTGCACCCTCGCGGACATCACCCGCATCCGCGAGGTGCTGGGCTGGACCCCGCGGGTGAGCTTCGAGGAGGGCGTGCGGGAGATGCTGCGGCACATCGACCTCTGGCGCGACGCGCCGGTGTGGACCCCGTCGTCCATCGACGGCGCCACCCGCGACTGGTTCCGCTACCTGGGCGGAGACGGGCGATGAGCGGCCACGACGGCGCATCCCCCGCGGAGGTGCTCACCCCCGAGGCCGAGCGCTTTCTGGAGGGCTTTCGCGCGCGCTACTCCGCCGACGAGGTGATCGACCGCCTGGGCGCGCTCTCGCAGCTCCGCGTGCTGGTCATCGGCGACGCCATCGTCGACGAGTACCACTTCGTGCAGCCCTACGGCATGCCCACCAAGGCGCCGGTGATCGCCGCGCGCTTCCTCGACGCCGAGACCTACGCGGGCGGCTGCTTCGCCGTGGCCAACCACGTCGCGGGCTTCTGCCGCGAGGTGCACCTCGTGACCTGCCTCGGCGCCGACGACCCCCGCGAGGACTTCGCGCGGCGGCACCTCCTGCCCAACGTCACCGCGACCTTCTTCACCCAGCCCGGGCGGCCCACGACCATCAAGCGGCGGTACCTCCGGCGCTTTCTCTACCAGAAGCTCTTCGAGGTCTCGTTCTTCGACGACCGCCCCATCGACGGC
>JBILLI010000344.1:0-7839 GCA_044376155.1 Polyangiales bacterium | reverse complement strand
TACTCCGTCGCGAGGGTCAGAAACGCGCGGTCCTGAGGGGCGGTGATGTTGATGAAGCCCTCGCGGTCGATGGTGCCCTCACGCCCGATGCGCATGAGCCGCTTGCCGGTGCGGAGGGAGAGCTTCACGAGGTATTCCAGCCGTCGAGACGGGTCGTTCTGGATGCGCGCGAGCAGGAGCTCATTGTTCCGGTCCTGCACGTCGTTCACCGAGTCTGACAGCGTGCGGTGCGCGGCGCTGAACTGCCGCAGCGCGACGATGAGCGGACCGTGGAGCTGGCGCCCCTGCGCGAACCCGTCATCGCGGTAGTTCTGCCGCGAGTAGTACGTGTACGTCTGGTTGATCATCGGCACGACGCTGTTGAGCGCGACGACATACTGGGACGCGGCCCGCTCGATGACCGGGAGCGACGGAGACATCATCGCGGCGCGCTGCACGGCCTCGGCGCAGCGGGCGGTCTCGCCGGTCACCTGAAAGATCCCCCAGACGTTGCGCTCCTGACCGGTGGGGCCGGTGTTCTCGTTGCACCACGAGCGATAGCGGTCCTGCGCGCTGAACACCTGGCGCGAGAAGCGGTTGATGCAGTGCTCGATGTAGGGGTCGAGCTTCGACGCGGTCTGCTCGACCGGGTCGTTGATGGCGTTCATCCGCGTGGGCGACGTCGTCGAGGACGGGTTCGTGCTCGAGATCGTGGTGTTGATCGCGCGCCGCGCGCTGCGCTTGACCACCGCGCCGACCACACCGAGCCCCAGCAACGCGACCACCGCGACCACGGCCCCCACGACGGCATTGGACCCACCGCTTGGCGCAGGCTGCGCGTACCCGGGGTTGTACCCGGGCTGCGGAGGCATTCCGTAGGTCGGGGGCTGACCGAAACCCGGGGGCTGACCGAAACCCGGGGGCTGACCGAAGCCCGGGGGTTGGCCGAAACCCGGGGGCTGGCCGTAACCCGGGGGCTGGCCGTAACCCGGGGGCTGGCCGTAACCCGGGGGCTGGCCGTAGCCGGGCTGCGACGCCGAAGGGCCGCCCTGCGCCGAGGAGAATCCTCCCTGCGGACCGCCGAAACCGCCCTGCGGAGCGTTGAACGGAGGCTGAGCGGCGCCACCCTGCATCGAGCCGAAGGGCGACGTGCTGGCGCCCGGCGGCCCTCCAAAGCCCTGCGGGGCACCAGGAGGAGGGCCAAAGCCCTGGGGCGCACCGGGCTGCGACCCGAAGGCGGGCTGTCCCGCAGGATGGGGCGCGAATCCGCCAGGCGGTACGGCCATGGCAGGAACGGCCATGGTCGGGGCCACTCCCCCTTGCGGCGCGCTCATGGGCGGCGATACCACCGTGGCGGCGTAGGGATCTTGGGGGTTCTGGGAGGGAGATGGACCAGGCGCGCCGGGCCACCGGGGGTTGTCAGCCATGCGCGGGACGTTCCTCCATTCCACGGCGGGAGGCAATTCGCGATCGAACGTTGGGTGCCCCGCACGAAGTCAGCCTACCGTTCCCACCCGGAGAAGTATTTGTTCGCCGCGCGCCACGCGACGACGGTCGTGAGGTCGAAGGGGCGGAGGTCGACCGGGATCATCCCCAACGCCTCGAGCCCCTCGTCCGTCACCCGGCACCGTATCGCGCGAAACCTCACCCCCTCCCTCCTGGCCTCCCTCGCCGCCTGCGCGAAGGCAGGGTCGTGCGCCTCGGCGGGGCGCACCGCGCGAAGGTCTTCGCGCTGCACGACGAAGAGCACGGTCGCGCGATGCCCTGCGCGCACGGCGTCTGCGAGCAGGCGCAGGTGTCGGGTGCCGCGGTCGCTGACGGAGTCAGGGAAGTACCCGCGTCTGTCGGGATACACGACGTGACAGTTCTTCACCTCGACGTCGTGCGGGCCGCGGGCGGTGTGCAGCCGAAAGTCCACCCGGGCGCCGGGCGCGTGCGCGAACTCGGGCGTGTATCCGGTCATCGCGCCGAGCTCCGGGAGCGCCCCCGCGGCGAGCATTGCGCGCACCAGCGCATTGGGACGCAGCGTGTCGACCCCGACACGGACGCCTTCGAGGTCCATGGACACCCACGTAAAGGGGAGTTTGCGCGCCAGGTTCGCCACGGGCTCCAGCCAGACGCGAGCGCCGGGACGCACCAGGCCCTCCATGGCGCCCGGGTTCGGGGTGTGCGCGGTGACCTCCCGCCCGTCTGAGAGTCGCACATCGGCGAGAAAGCGAAGTCGGCGTCGGAGGAGAACGCCCTCGATGAGCGGCGCACGCCAGGGAAGGATGAAGCGAACGGGGTGGTCCGTGCTCATGTGTGGGAGACCAAAGAAAAAGGCGGCGAGCCTTGCGACCCGCCGCCTTGTTCCTACTGGCGACCCCAACGGGAATTGAACCCGTGTTACCGACGTGAGAGGCCGATGTCCTAACCGCTAGACGATGGGGCCAGTGATGCGAGAGCTCGGGGACTAGGATTCGAACCTAGATAGACGGAGCCAGAATCCGTCGTCCTGCCGTTAGACGATCCCCGAAGAGACCTTCGCTCTGTCGTGAGCGGGCGCTGTGAGTACGAGATCCAAGGGGGGCTGTCAAGCACCTCGTGAACTTTTTCAACGAACGCCCGTCGGGCGTGCCGTCGGGGCGGCAACAGGCCGGCGGACGTCGAGGGCGTTTCGAACGAAGGTCTCCACCCGATCCCAGCGCGCGGGCCGGGCATTGCAGAGCGACACACCGTGACGGCGCTCGCCCGCGAACAGTTCAGACTCCACCCTTCCAACGCCCAGGGCCGTGAGCGCGGGCATGGCCTCAGCGACTGGGGGGTCACCCGCCGCGCCGAGCACCAGCGCGCGCGTTCCGCCCGAGGCACGAAGGTACGCGGCGAATCCGGGGCGCACCTCGAGCCCGTGATAGTTCAGCCCCGGCGACAGGAGCACCAGACCGTCCACACGCCCCGCTCCAGCGATCGCGCCCACACAGGCCGAAGCGCCGAGGCTCGACCCCACCAGCACGACCCGCGAGACGCCTTGCTGCGCCAGGTACGCGACAGCGGCTTGCACGTCCCTGACGACGCCGCCCCAGGCCGCGGGGTCGGTGCCGAACCGCGTCCACTGCACCCCCTCGCCCAGCGGCCCCCGAAGGCTCTCGCCGTGACCCCGAAGGTCGATCGCGAGGGTGGTGACCGCGGGTGGAGCCCGGAGCCGATGGAGCAGCGGCTCCCACTCCCGGCGATCCGACGCGAGCTGATGCACTAGCACCACCGCGCGATCGCGCTGCTCCCCCTCGGTGAGCGTCGCCGCGAGGACCCAGCCGTCGGCGGTGGGCGCGAGGGTCACCGCGGTCGGCAGCACCATCCGCGGGCGCGGCGGCGGCGGCTGCGCGCGAAACCGGTCACAGCCGTGCAACAGCGGCCAGAGCAGCGCGAGCGTCACGAGCCGTCGTCCGAGCATCGCGCGCACTCTACACGCCGCGGCTCCCGCGCGCAGCAGCGCTCGCAGCCGTGCTACCCTCAGACGAAGTCATGGGACGCACCGCCGCCGCGCTGGTCATCGGCAACGAGCTCCTCAGCGGAAAGGTGCAGGACGCCAACGTGCACGAGCTCGCCCGCCTCCTCCGGGCGCTTGGCGTCGAGCTCCGTCGGGTGGTGATGGTCGCCGACGACATCGAGATCATCGCCGCCGAGGTCAACGCCCTGCGGCAGTCCCACGATCTTCTGTTCACGTCCGGGGGCGTCGGCCCCACGCACGACGACGTCACGGTGGCCGGCGTGGCGCGGGCGCTCGGGCGCGCCGTGGTCCGCAGCCCCGCGGTGGAGTCTCTGCTCCGGGGGTATTACGGCGATGCGCTGAAGCCCGGGCACCTGCACATGGCCGACATCGTGGAGGGCACCGAACTCTACGCCGGTCGCTCGCCACAGTGGCCGACGATGGTACTGGGCAACGTGTTCGTGCTCCCTGGCGTGCCCGAGATCTTTCGCCTGAAGCTCGCCGCCCTCGCCGACCGGCTGCGCGGCGACGATGCGCCCTTCGAGTCACGCTCTGTCGACTGCACGATGGAGGAGGCCGAGCTTCGACCCTCGCTCGACGCGGTCGTCGCGGCGTTCCCCGAGGTCTTCGTCGGGAGCTACCCCCGCTGGCGGGGCGGCGACCACGCGGTGCGGGTGACCTTCGACGGCCGAGACGCCGCCCGGGTCGCCGACGCCGCGGACCGCTTCGTCGCCCTGTTGCCTCCGGAGGCGGTCGTCCGCCGCGGATGACCCGGCCGCCCAGACCGTGCTAGATCCCCGAGCAGTGTCATGAAACACGCGCTCATCCTCTGCCTCGCCTCCGCCTGCAGCCTCACGAACAGCCCTTCGCCCGCGGTGCGCCCCGAACCCGCGTCGGCGCCCGCTGCGCAACCCGCCCCATCGCCCGCAGTGGCCACGCCCACGCCCGCGCCGGGACCGGGCAGCGAACTGCACGCGGGGTGCGGCGGGAACTGCGCGGGCAACTGCGGCTCGCACCAGCCTCCGGCTGCGCAGCAGGGCCTCGCGCAGCGACTCGGCGCGCCCATCACCATCGCGCAGAGCACCCCCCTCGCCGAGGTCATCGCCAACCCCGCTCGCTTCTCGGGGCAGACCATTCGCACCGAGGGAACGGTCTCGGCGGTGTGTCAGGCCGCGGGCTGCTGGATGCGCCTGGTCGACAGCGCGAACCAGCAGATCCACGTGCGCATGCACGGGCACTCGTTCTTCATCCCGCGCAACGCCACCGGTCGACGCGTGACCGTACAGGCCACCGTCCTCGGCGGCGTGCCCAACGGCCACTGCGAGCAGGAGGCCAACGGGCAGACCGGGCAGCAGGCGCGCCTCGAGCTCGACGCCCTGGGCGTGCAGCTCGAGGGCTGAGCCTCACCGCACGAAGCACTCGTCCCGCACGCCGCGCTGCGCGCGCAGCAGCGCCGTCGCATTGATGTACCGCGCCGTCACGGTATCGTGGTAGCCGCTGCAAGCGGTGAGTGTCGGCAGGGCCGCGCGGAAGTACCGGTGGGCGCGCTCGGTGGCGAGCTCCCGCGCGTACTTTCCGATGAGCGAAGCGAGCGACACCGAAGGCTCCGAGGCGTCGGCGTCGCGCACGAAGCGCACGCGTCCGAAGCGGGGGATCACGTAGCGCGACTCTGCCTGCGACTCGAGCTCCGTCGCGAGCAGCGGCCAGCGCGTCGAGAGCGCGGGCGCGTAGCTCTTGCGACCGCCGACCTTGCCGCACACGGCGTCGACCGGCGCGCCGGCCTCCTCGCCGAGGCGAGCCGCGAGCGCGATCATGAGGTCGAGGTCAAGGTCGAACCGGCTGATCCCCTTCGCGCGCGACACGTTTAGGGCCTTCGCGCACGCGTAGCCCTGCCGCGCCCCGAGCAGGGTCATGCCGGCCTGCCGCACCGCCTCGGCCTCGCGGCGCGCGCGGTCGTCGAGCACGCCACCAAGCGCTGGGAGCTCCATGGCGGCCCCGAAGCAGACCTCGGGAGACTCGCCCGGGGGGCAGAGCGCGCGAAGCTCCTGCTCTGACTGCAGCGCGAGCGCCGCGCGGAGGCCGTCGTAGTCGCCCACGCGAAGGCCGAGGTGTGACTCCAGAATGGCCAGCACCAGCGATTCAACGCGCGCCATGTCGCCGTGGGCGCAGAGCCCCTTGCTGTCGCCAACGACGCCCTGCAGGCGCGACGCGACCTCCGCGGCCGGGGCCGTCAGCGACACCAGCGCGGCGGTCACCACCATGGGGCCGAGCTTCGGACCGAGGCCGTTCTCATCGACGCCGACGCACAGCGAGGGGATCATCCGCGGGGTGTACTCCGCGCGGCCCTGACGGCGAGAACTTTCGGCGCTCATGAAACCGTCGCCCACGCCCGTTGTCTCCGTCGCATCGGCGCGACCGCGCCCCCGGGAGGTCTTCATGCGCATCGCCCTCATCGCCACGCTCTGCTCGTCGATCGCCGCCTGTGCGACGGCCCCGCGCGCACCGGCCGCCACCGCGTCCCCCCATCGCCCTCGCGCGGTCGTGAGCGGCGACGGCTTCCACGTGGTGGGCGGCACCGCGACCCGGGAGGGAGACGCCTACGACGCGGCGCTGCTCTTCGACCGAGCGGTCGCCGCGATGCAGGCCCAGCGCTGCGACGATGCGCTGCGCGACCTCGACACCCTCCTGCGGGAGTTCAGCGCCACGCGCTACGCGTTCGCGGCGCGCTTCAACCGCGGGCTCTGCCATCAACGCGCCCAGCGCTGGGACGAGGCCGTGGGAGAGTTCCGCGCCGCCGCCGAGGACCCCGCGGATCGCACGGTGGTGCGCGACGCGCTGTTCCGCCTCGCGGTCGTCGGTGAGCGCGCCGCGCGGCCGACGCTCGTGCTCGATGCGACCGATCGTCTCCTGGCGATGCCTCGACGTGAGATCCCCGACGCGGTGGAGGCACACGCACGTCGGGGCGCCGCGCTCCTCGCCCTGGGGCGCCTCGACGAGGCCGCGGCGGCGGCCCAACGGGCGGTGGAGCTCGCACCGACGCGCGAGGCCATCTCGGCCCTCGGCGATGACAGCTACGCCGCGATGGCGCGGGTGGTGATCGGCGACGTCACCCGCGCGCGCGCCGCGGCGGTGCAGGTGCGGGTGGACGACAGCGAGGCCAGCACCGAGGCCATCCGCGAGCGCACGCGGCTGGTGATGAGGGCCCACGCGTTGTTCAACGACGCGCTGCACGTGGGCAACCCCGAGTGGCAGGCGGCCGCGGGTTTCCGCATCGGGGAGATGTACCGGGAGCTCTACCGCGCCATCGTCGACGCGCCCCTGCCCGAGGAGTGGGAGCGCCCCGCGCGGGAGATCTACCGCCGCCGGGCCGCCGAGCAGCTGCGAACCCTGCTCTCCTCGGCCCTCACGATCTGGGAGCTCACCCGGGCGATGGCGCGGCGCGAGGCGATCCAGACGAACGAGTGGGCCAGGCGCACAGACGAAGCCATCGAGGAGCTCCGAGCGTTCATCGCGGGCGCGCCGCAGCCTGTCGCTGCTCCGCCGCGACGTCCCGCGCTCCCCACGGCCACGCCGCGCACGGTGCGACCCGCGGGATGAGCTTCTCAGGGCGAAGACCCTTGACACCTCGCTTCGGGATCCGGTACACGCCGCCACCTCACCAACCGACGTTTGCCTTGCGCAGTCGTCGGGGCCCTGCTAGAGTCCGCGCCCTCTTGACCCAAGCTGGCGTAGCTCAACGGTAGAGCAACGGTTTTGTAAACCGTTGGTTGTGGGTTCGATTCCCGTCGCCAGCTCTCTCCGCGGCCCTGCGCGGAAGGCAGCCGGAGGCAGGAACCGAAGGCAGACAGAGACCCAACGGAGGGTTGCCCGAGCGGCCAAAGGGAGCAGACTGTAAATCTGCCGGCTTACGCCTACGATGGTTCAAATCCATCACCCTCCACCCTGTTTCTCTTGTGTGACTTTTTGCTTGACTTGACCCTTGAGAACCCGCAAGGGACCGCGGGAGTAGCTCAGTTGGTAGAGCGTCAGCCTTCCAAGCTGAACGTCGCGGGTTCGAACCCCGTCTCCCGCTCTTTAGTCACTTATCCCAACGCTCACCTAGCTCAGTCGGCAGAGCACGTCCTTGGTAAGGACGAGGTCGTCGGTTCGATCCCGATGGTGAGCTCCACGCACTCCACACCCAGCAGCATCGAGGCGTAGCAGTCATGGCCAAGGAGAAGTTCGTCCGCACCAAGCCCCACGTGAACGTCGGCACCATCGGTCACATCGACCATGGCAAGACGACGCTGACGGCGGCGATCTCGGCGGTGCTCTCGAAGAAGTTCAAGTTCAAGGCGATCTCCTACAAGGACATCGCCAAGGGCGGCATCGAGCGCGACGCGACGAAGACCGTG
>JBILLI010000342.1:0-7852 GCA_044376155.1 Polyangiales bacterium | reverse complement strand
CTGGCGGAACACCCGTCGGAGGTTCTCCTCGGACTCGCCCACCCACTTGGACTTCAGCTCGGGCCCCGACACGATGATCACCGTGGCGTCGAGGGCCGTGGCCAGGGCCTTCGCGAAGAAGGTCTTGCCCGTGCCCGGCGGGCCGTGAAAGATCACCCCCCGCGGGAGCAGGGACTCCATCGCGCGGATGTCACCGTCGGTGCTCAGGGTGTCTTTGCGGCGCACGAGGTCGATGAGCTCCTCGCGCAGGCGGGTCTTCACGTCGGCATACCCACCGATGTCGCGGTCGAGGTCGACGTTGGGGAGCTCGACCCCGTCGGTCACCGTCTGCCGTCGGAGGTCGGCGTAGACCTCGGCGGAGAGGTCCTCACCCACCCCCGCCTCGCGTCGCAGCGCGAGGTCGGCGAAGAGCCGGCGGGCGCGCGCGGGGTTCAGCCCCGAGGCGTAGCGGTAGAGCCCGAAGGCGTCGAAGTCGTTGGCGCGCAAGGCGCTGGCCTCGCGCCGGGTGATGATCTTCGCGAGCGCGTCGCGGGGGATGCCGGCGATCTCGCGGCGCGCGCCGAAGACGTCGCGGATCACCTTGGGCACCTCGAAGCTCGGGTCGCGAAAGCCCAGCACCACCGCCTCGGGGTTCTCGTAGAGCAGCGGGATGCACTCCCGCGCTTCGAGGGTGAGGCCGGTGTGCGTGGTCGTGAGCACGTCGAGGTGCAGCAGCACGATGACCGCGCGCTCCACCGATCCGCGCACGGCGTCGCCGAGCTGCTCGATCATGCGCGAGAGGGCCGGGCGGGACGGCCCGTCGGGCGCGGGGCGGCCGTCGACCAGGACCATCTTCGGCGCGCCAGGACGCGCGCGGAGGCGCTGGCGCACCGCGAGGTAGAGGTAGAGCGAGAGCTCCTTGTCGCACTCCACCAGCACGGAGATCCCGCGGCGCAGGCGCTCTTCGATCCAGGTGATGTCGGCGGCGCAGGCGGCCTCGACCGCGTCTTCGACCCGCAGGACCGCGGGGAGCGAGGCAACCGGCACCGTTCGACTCATGGCCCGCGGTGTAGCACGCCCTCCCTCGGCGGGTCCGGGCGCTGCGCGGGTCGGGGTGATCCCCGATGCCCCCAACGGCGCGGCGCTGCGATACGGTCGTCGCGGAGCAGCAACGCCATGCGTCACCCCCATCCCCTCGCCCTTCTCGCACTCGTCGCCCTGGCCGCCTGCAGCGGCGAGTCGGTCGTGGGCGGCGTCTTCCCCGACGTGCCCCGCGCCGCCGACGCCACGATGGGCGTGGCCGACGCCTCTTCGATCGACGTGCCGACGGTCGTCGATGCGTCGCGCGACGTCTCCCAGGTCGATGTCATGTCGGGTTGCTCCGCGGACGGGGACTGCACTGATCCCACGTCGCCGGTCTGTGACCCCGCGACGCGGCGCTGCGTGGGCTGCGTGACGGATCGCGACACCTGCCCCCGCGGTCAATACTGCGAGATGAGCACCCGCACCTGCGCGCGCGGCTGCGACCGCGACGACGACTGCGTCGGCGCCTCCCTCGCGGACGGGGGCACCCAGACCGCGCCGCGGTGTGACGTGGCCTCGCGCGGCTGCGTCGCGTGCGTCACCGACGCGCATTGCCCGCCGGGCAACCTCTGCGTCGGGAACCTCTGCGTGGCGGGTTGCAGCCCCTCGCAGGCGTGCCCCGCGGGCGCCACCTGCTGCAACGGCGCCTGCGTCGACCCGCAGGCGAGCGCCGCGCACTGCGGCGGGTGCGGGCGCCCCTGCGCGCTGGCCAACGCCACCCCGGCCTGCCTCAACGGAACCTGCGCGGTGGGCGCCTGCGCCGAGCCCTTCGCAGACTGCGACCGCGCGCCCGAGACGGGCTGCGAGGCCAACACCCGCGGCGACGTGCGGCACTGCGGCGGCTGCGACCGCGCGTGCGCCTCGCGACCCAACGCCGCCGCGCGCTGCGAGGTCGGCGCGTGCCGCTGGGACTGCGCGGTGGGCTTCTCCGACTGCGACGGGGACGCGACCAACGGATGCGAGACCGACACCCGCACGTCCCTGGCCGCCTGCGGCGCCTGCGGCCGCGCCTGCGCGCTCCCGAACGCCACCGCGCGCTGCGAGGCCGGATCGTGCGCGGTCGCGCGCTGCGCCGACGGGTACGGCGACTGCGACGGGGTCGCGAGCAACGGCTGCGAGACCGACCTGCGCGCGAGCGTGTCGCACTGCGGTCGATGCGGCGAGGCGTGCCCGACGCCCCCCAACACCGCCCCCTCGTGCGCTGCCGGGCGCTGCGCGTCGACCTGCGCGGCGGGGCGCGGAGAGTGCGACGGCGACGCCGCCAACGGGTGCGAGGTCGAGCTCGCGTCGAGCGTCGCGCACTGCGGCGCCTGCGGTCGAAGCTGCCGCACCGCGAACGTGGCCAGCGCGACCTGCGCCGCGGCGGCCTGCGCGATCACCGCGTGCGCCGACGGCTTCGGCGACTGCGACGGCAACGCCGCGAACGGGTGCGAGCTCGCCACCTCGGCGAACAACGCCGCGTGCGGACGCTGCGGCAACGCCTGCGGCCCGGGCGCGCGCTGCGCCGCGGGCGTGTGCGTGCAGGACTGTCGGCGCACGGGCGCCGTGCCCTGCGGGAGCGGGACGGTCTGCGATTTCACCGACGGGCGCTGCGTGCCCACGGGCACCCGCTGCGCGCTCGCGGGCGCGTTCGCCAGCTGCGGCGCGCAGTCCTGCGGCCCCGGCGCGGCGTGCAACCCGCGCACGATGCGCTGCGACCCCGCCCTCTCGTGCCGCGCGCTCTCGTGCGAAGAGGGCACCGGACGCTGCTGGGGGAGCGACTGCCCCTGCGACCGCCCCCCGGCGTCGTGCGCCACGATCGCCCCTTCGTCGGTGCCTTCGGGCTTCCTCTCGGGCGCCTTCGGCTTCGACATCGACGACGGCTGCAACCTCTACACGGCCACGATGCTCTCGGGCCCCGACTACGTCCGCCGTCTCAGCCCCGCGGGCGTGGTGAGCACGTGGACCAGCGTCGCGAACCTGAACATGGGCGAGGTCGCGGTGCAGCGTCGGGCCAACGTCGGCTCGGGCACCGTCGCCGCCAACGTGGCGTTCACGTACATCTGTTGCGCGGCCTGCGGCTGCGCGAGCAATCCCCCGCAGGGCGTCGGGCACGTGCAGGGCGACGGCTCGTTGCCCGTGGTGGTCCCCGCGGTGGTGACCTCGGGCGCCGGGCCCTTCGGCGTCGGCTACCTCGACACGGGCCCCTACGGCCTCGCGGTGTCATCGCTGGGAGAGTTCTTCGTCGGCAACGTGCGCGCGAACGGCGACTGGTACCGCTACGACACCGACTCCCGCATGATCACCGCGGTGGCGTCCCTCCCCGGACGAATCACCGCCTCGACCGCGTTCGACCTCGACACCATGCTCGTCGCGGCGGAGGGAGGCGCGCTCTACCTCGTCGAGCGCGCGCCGGGGGGCATGCCGCAGCGCCTCGGCACGCTGGGCTCGGATGTGCAGTCGATCCGCCGGGACGCCTTCACCGGGAGGCTCTACGCGAGCCTCCGCGACCGCCGCCTGGTCTCCTTCGCCCCCGACCTCTCCGACCTGCGCGTGGAGTCCACGCTCTCGCGCGGTGGGCGCGTCGCGATCTCGCCCGACGGATGGCTCTACGTCCTGCTCTCCGAGGGCGGTCCGGTGTCGCGCATCCAGCTGCCCACCAGCCGTTGAGCGACGACGTCCCGCTCCGATGGGCCCGCGTTTTCCCCTACGCATCAAGGGTTTTGGCGCGCTGACAGCGCGGCGTTGATCCGGCAGGTTCTGTTCACGTCCCGGTGCGGACCCGCCCGACCGACGACGGCTCGGCCGAGGAACCATGAACATCCGGCTCGCACGCGCGCTCACGACCCTGATCACGTCTGCCGCGGTTCAGCGGCTCTCTCCGCTGCTGGCGGCCCCTCAGCCTCCGTTGCGTCCGCCCGCGACAGGTGACGCACCGCCGCCTCCGCGGCCGCTTCGTATCGTCGCTGCCCCGCCGATGATCCCGGCCCCCTCGCCCGCCCCCGACGACGGCGGCGCGCACGGGTGGCCGACGGATGGAACCGTCGAGGCGATCCGGGTGGGCAACGAGGTCCTGCTGCGCGAGCCGCGCGCGCCCTGGCCCGCGCTCTCGGCGTCGCTGCGTCGGGCGGGCGCGCAGGTGCACCTGACCCTCTCGGTCGTGGCGGCCGCGAACGGGCCCGCGCAGCCCGATCGCGTCCCCTGGACCGAGGTCCACGGATCCATCGACTGGACGGGCTCATGGTCGATCTCGGGCTCGGTGCCATCGCTGGGCGGCGCCATCGGGTGGGGACGCACGTACCGCCTTCACGCCGATGGGACCTATGTGCTCACGGAGTACCCTCCACGGTCCGGCACCGGGCGTTGGCAGGTCAGCCATGACCGCGCCCATGTGATCCTCGACGGAGCGACCACCGTGGTGGCGCTGGCGCGTCCCCCAACGGCGCGGCGTGCGCTCGGGCCGCTGACGCGCACACACGTGCGGATCCTGATGGAGCCAGGCTCATCGCCGCACCCAATCCCCTGGATCCCGGTCGACGCCGAGACCGACGAAGCGGGACAGGTCACCATCACGGTGCCCGCCAACATCGCTCGCCTCCACGTCGGCGCCGCCCACATCGACCCGCTCGTCGTCCGTCTTTGATGCCGCCGCGGTGCGGCGCGCATGTCCTGCCGAGGAGACCCTTCATGCGTCGCCTGGATTTGTTCACGTTGATCACGGTGCTCGCCATGGGAGCGTGCGCTCGTCGCGTTCAACGCGATGGCGCTCCCCCGCCGCTGCCCGCGACCGCGCGAGACGCCGGGGTGACCTCCGTGGCGCGCGCGACCGTCGCGGTCGACGCGTCGGTCCCTCGCGTGAGCGACGCCGCGGTGTCTTCCCCCGAACCCGTAGACCTGCTGCACGCGACCGAGGCCACCGTGACGGTCTCGAGCGCCGTCGACAACGCCAACGACCGCCCCGATCGCCTCTTCGACGGCGACCTCGCCACGGCCTGGAGCAGTCGCACGGGGGAGATGGAGCGTACCTGGGTCGAGGTGCGTCTGCCTGACGACGCGCGGGTGAGTCACATCGAGCTCACCGCGGGCTACACCCGACAGACCGAGCGACAGGATCTCTTCACCGCGAACGTGCGCATTCGCCGCGTGCGCGTCTCCCATGGCGGGCAGCGCGTCGGTGAGTTCGACCTCGACCCCGAGCAGCGTGGGCTGCAGCGCGTGAACACCGCAGGCGGCGGCGGGGTCTGGCGCGTCGAGATGATCGGACTCATGCCCGGCACGAGGTCGGCCTGGCGAGAGGTCACCGTGTCGGAGCTGCGCGTGATGGGCACGCCCGGCGCCGCGCGCCGGAGCGCGGAGCAGCCGCCCGCCGTGCAGGTCGTGGGCGCCGCCACCAGCCCGGTCGCCGCCGCCAACGGCTCCCTCGAAGTGGCCATTGGGGAGCTGATGCACGACGTTGCCCAGGAAGGCGTAAGTCCCGGGGAGGGTGACCTGGGCTGCAGCGGTCTCTATGCCGAGCGGTGTGTTCGCGGGGCCTGGGCGAATGTCGCGAGCAGCACCGCCTCGGTCGTGCGCGCGCGCTGCCCGACAGGGATCGATGCGCCGACGCGCGCGGCGGATCGGCTCTGGTCCCGCTACGAGCGCAAGGCCGAGCGCGAGCGACGACGCGACGAGCCCGATGAGGCCCTTGAGCACGCGGCCGCCGAGGCCTTCGACGCGTATGTCGAGAGCCTCCGCGCCATGATCGCGGCATGCCCCGCGGCCGCCAACCTCGAGCGCGTGCACCGAGCCATCGCCGAGCGCGATCCCCTCCCTCTCCGCCGCTTTCGCCCCTGAACGCAGCGCGTCGCACGCCCTCGCATCAGGCAGACAGACTGCCTTGTTCTTTCGGCCGAGGCCGCGGCCGGGGCGGGCCTGGACCAGGCGGCGCGGCGGGCGCATCGGCGCGCCGAGGGACGGTTGCGGGGCGAGACGTACTGACCACCCTTGCGAGCGCGGCGCACTCCCTGTAGACGCGGCGGGTCATGAGCGACGGCACCGACGCCCACACCCCGCGACGCACCTTCGCGATCATCTCGCACCCCGACGCGGGCAAGACGACGCTCACCGAGAAGCTCCTGCTCTACGGGGGCGCCATTCACCTCGCGGGCGCGGTGCGGGCCTCACGCGCGCGGCGCCACGCCACCAGCGACTGGATGGAGCTCGAGAAGCAGCGCGGGATCTCCATCACCACCTCGGTGATGCAGTTCCCGTACGGCGGCACGCGCTTCAACCTGCTCGACACGCCGGGCCACCAGGACTTCTCCGAGGACACCTACCGCACCCTCACCGCCGCCGACGCGGCCGTGATGCTCATCGACGTGGCCAAGGGCGTCGAGGCCCAGACCCGCAAGCTCTTTCAGGTCTGCCGCATGAGGAACACCCCCGTGGTGACCTTCATGAACAAGTGCGACCGCCCGGGGCAAGACCCCTTCGACCTCATGACCGAGGTCGAGAACCTCCTGGGCATCCGCTGCATCCCGATGAACTGGCCCGTGGGCATGGGCCCTGACTTCAAGGGCGTGTGGGAGCGCGACACCCACAAGGTGCATCTCTTTCAGCGCGGCATCGACCACGGCGAGAAGCAGGTGGCCACCGACGTGCTCGACGACACCGACCCCGCCTTCGACGCGCTGCTCAGCGACTCGCTGCGCCGTGAGTTCAACGACCAGCGCGAACTCGTCGACATCGCGGGTGAGCCCTTCGACCTCGCGCGCTTTCACGCCGGGGAGATCACCCCGGTGTTCTGGGGCAGCGCCCTCACGAACTTCGGCGTCGAGCCCTTTCTCCGTCGGTTCAAGGAGATCGCCCCGGCGCCGGGTCCCCGCCACGCGAGCAAGGGCATCGTGCAGCCCTCCGACAAGGAGTTCAGCGCGTTCATCTTCAAGGTCCAGGCGAACATGGACCGCGCGCACCGCGACCGCATCGCGTTCATGCGCGTGTGCTCGGGCAAGTTCACCTCGGGCATGCGGGTGAAGCACGTGCGCCTCGACCGCGAGATTCGTCTCTCGCGCCCGCAGCAGTTCTTCGCGCAGGAGCGCAGCGCGGTAGACGAGGCCTTCCCCGGCGACGTGCTGGGGGTGTTTGATCCGGGGCTGTTCCGCATCGGCGACACGCTGCTCACGGGCGAGACCTTTCGCTTCGACGCCGTGCCGCGCTTCTCGCCCGAGCACTTCGCGCGCCTGCGCGCCAAGGACCCGAGCAAGCGCAAGCAGTTCATCACGGGCCTCTCGCAGCTCGTGGAAGAGGGCACCGTGCAGCAGTTCACCGTCACCGGCGTCGAGCAGGTGCCGGTGCTCGGCGTGGTCGGCCAGCTCCAGTTCGACGTGCTCGTGCACCGCCTGCGGGACGAGTACAACGTCGAGGTGCTCCTCGACGCGCTGCCCTACCAGCACGCGCGCTGGGTCACCGGCGCCACCTCCGACGACATCGAGGGCAAGGGCTACGGCGCCTGCGTGAAAGACATCGACGGCAACCTCGTCGCGCTGTTCAAGAGCGACTGGGCGCTGGGCGTCGTGCAGCGGGACTTTCCCAAGGCCGAGTTCTCGCCCACCGCCCCGATCTGAGCGTCAGCCGCGCGCGGCGAGCAGGGCCTCCAGCGCGCGGATCCTCGCCTCGGCCTCCTCCGCACGAACGCGCTCGCGATCTCGCTCCTGCGCGGCGAGGTCACGCTCCTGCGCGGCGAGGTCACGCTCCTGCGCGGCGAGGTCACGCTCCTGCGCGGCGAGGTCACGCTCCTGCGCGGCGAGGTCACGCTCCTGCGCGGCGAGGTCAC
>JBILLI010000343.1:0-7852 GCA_044376155.1 Polyangiales bacterium | reverse complement strand
AATGGGTAGCACAGCAGGGGGGAGGGCGCGCGGTAGCGCGGAGGGGGCGAATCTCGAGCGAAATCCAGGATGAGTCAGAAGCGCCAGTCGGGGCGGTAGAAGCCCGCGGCGCGGCCGCCGGCCTCGTCCCACACGAACCAGTCGGGCAGCACGAACGACGACGTGAAGGGCTGCACCCGGAACAGCAGGAACTCCACCCCGGGCGACGCGGTGATCCACGCGTCGAGGTGCTCCCCCGCGGGGAAGATGGTCAGCGCCGCGGCGGCCTCCCAACGCTGGGTGCCCGCGCTCACCGCGGTGTCGTCCTGCTGAAAGGGCACGGTCATGGGAACGCCCGCGCCCGCGCGGTCGCCGCCCACCCACACGAGGTTGCGCGCCGCTCGCAGCGCGGGGGTCACGGCGTTGCGCGGCACCGCGCAGCCCGCGCCGTTGCCCTGCACCGCCCACGTCGACACGAGGAAGCTCGCGTACTGCCGCCACACCGCGGGGCCGTCGTCGGGGTAGACCACGCACCACGGTCGCTCCAGCACCTCGTTGAAGGGGCCGCCGCGCCCGATGGTCTTGCCCGTGGTGTCGCCCACGGTGAAGCGCATCGCGGGCACGTCGCGGCGGGTGCCGTCGATGGTGATCGACGTGATCCCCTTGTCGCGCAGGGCGTTCCCGTTGATCTCCATCGCGCGCACGTTGGCCGTGGTGAGGGTCACCGAGGCGCCCTCGCGCACAGAGGTCACGCGCACGTCGGCGTCGGTGCCCGACGCGCTGAGCACGGTCACGAAGCTGTGCCGCGGGCTCACCCAGGGGGACGGAGACGTGAAGGTGAAGTCGAGCTCCCAGGGGTCGAGGCGGCGCTCGGACATCAACGCGAACATCGGCGGCCAGTCGACGCAGTCGGCGCCGGGGGAGAGGTCGCCGTCCCACCAGTGACCCGCGCCGGGCTGCTCGTGGTAGGTCACCGCGCGGGTGTGCTCCATCGCGCGCATGGACATGGTGCGCCCCTCGCGCACGGGCACGTTGTCGTCGGCGCTGCCGTGGACCACGTACACCCCGCGGCGCGCGAGGTTCGAGAGGTACGCGCTGGAGCTGCTGGAGGCCTGCGAGCGCGCGAAGGCCCCGCGGGGCGCGGCGCGGCCGGTGTAGCTCATGAACGAGTCCCAGCCCGCGGAGGGGGACACCGTGGCGAAGCGCCCGGGGAAGAGCACCCCGAGCTGCCACGTGCCGTGCCCGCCCATGGAGTGACCCGTGACGTAGACCCGCGTGGGATCAATGCGCGCCGCCGCGGTGGCGTCGTCGAGGACCTCCAGCGCGTCGACGCGGCCGAAGACCTCCCAGTCGAAGCCGAAGGGGCGGCGGTTGGTGGGGGCGATGATCCACGCGTCGGGCTTGGCGCTGTAGGCCCGCGCCTGTCCGATGCCCTCGACCCCGGCGCCGTGCAGCGAGAGCACCAGCCCGTAGTCTCGCGACGCGTCGAACGCGGTCGGCGGGACCACGCCGTAGTACTGCGCGGAGGTGTCCATGCGCGAGACGAAGGTGCGGCGGTGCGTGCGGTCGGGGGCGACCACCGCGAGCTCTACCTCGCGCCGGTAGGAGAACTGCAACGACGGCGACTCCACCCGCAGGGCCACCCGCTGGGGCTCCATCGTGAGCGGGTACGGCCGCCGCGGACGCAGCGCGAAGGCCACCTGGGTCACGGCCCCGGAGGGCAGTGACGGCACGTTCACCGCGGTGGCCTCGAAGGCGTCGCTGCCCTCGACCCGCGCGGTCACATCGAGGGCGGGAGACCGCGTGAGGTTCAGCACGGCAACGCCCACCCACTGCGCGCGAGACTCTCCCGCGACGAGGTCGGGCACGGTGAGGTCGTCGAGGTTGAGGTGCAGCTCGTCGTCGGTGCGGAACACCTGCGCGACCACCGCGCCGCGGCCCGAGAGCCCGCGCACCACGACGGTGCCATCCCCTTGCGGCACAAGGGGAATGCGCGTGCGGCCGGAGGCGTAGACGTCCCCGGGCTGCGGCGCGTGGTCGGTGTAGACCGCCACGGCGCGGTCGACGCGGGCGAAGGCGTACTGCCCGGTCGCGAGCTCCAGGCGGGTGGCGGCCCAGAGGAAATTGTTCACGGGCGGCGCGCCCAACTCACCGCTCGCGCCGGGGGTCAGCGCGCGCCAGGTGACGCCATCGCTGGTGCCTTCTGCGGGGAGGGTGAACTCGCGGCGTTCGACGCGATCCCACACCGGGTCGACCCCGAGGGTGCGGGCCACGAGCCAGCGCTGCTCGGTGAGGGCGACGGGGTTGCGCGCGGGCGCCAGCGGTGGGATGCGCGCGGGCACGTCGGGCGCGACGTCCGGGGCGACGTCGGGCGCGACGTCCGGGGCGATGTCCGCGCTCACGTCGAGGGCGGCGTCGGCGGGCGTGGGGGTGGGGCTCGCGCAGGCCACGAGCGCGAGCGGGAGCAACGCGGTGATGGGCTTCACGGGGGAGATTCTGCACCAGTCTGCGCCTGGGATCTTCCCGCGCCCGTGGGGTGATGGGACGATGGGCCCGATGAAGGCCCACACCCGAGACACGCAGGCGACCGTGACCCCCTCGACCGCGCTGGAGTATCTCCGCGAGGGCAACGAGCGATTTCGCGCGAACCTCCGCGCGAACCGCGACCTGCTGCAGCAGGTGAATCAGACCCGCGAGGGGCAGTTCCCCTTCGCCACAGTGCTGAGCTGCATCGACAGCCGGACGTCAGCCGAGCTCATCTTTGATCAGGGCTTCGGCGACATCTTCTCCATTCGCATCGCGGGCACGGTGATCAACCCCGACATCCTCGGGTGCATGGAGTTCGCGTCGAAGATCGCGGGCTCGCGGCTGCTGGTGGTGCTCGGTCACACCAACTGCGGCGCGATCAAGGGCGCGTGCGACGGGGTGCAGATGGGCAACCTCTCCACCCTGCTGAACAAGATCCAGCCGTCGGTGTACTTCGAGCGCACGGTGCGCGAGGGGCGCACCTCGAAGAACAGCGAGTTCGTCGAGCGCGTGTCGCGCATTCAGGTCTACCGCTCGGTGGAGTCGGTGATCGAGCAGAGCCTGGTGCTCCGCGAGCTCATCGAGAAGGGCGAGGTCGGGCTCATCGGCGGCAGCTACTCCGTCGACAGCGGCGAGGTGGACTTCTACGAGGACACGTACATGTGCGGCGAGATCAAGCACTTCTATCTCGACGTGCCGCACAAGCACCCCTGACCGCCGCGCGGGGGGATCAGCACCAGACCGAGCGGTCGTCGTCGTCGCCCGTGGCGGCCTGCGCGAAGAGGGCCTTGCGGGCGAAGTGCGCGCCCACGCCCACGCCGACCGCGCTCACGAGCATCGCGAAGGCCACGCCGGCGTCGCCCCACCGCGCCTCGGCGGCCGCGAAGGGCGGCAGCGCGAAGAGCGCCATGCCCACGAGGCCCAGCAGCACCCGACGGCGACGCCGCAGCGCGAGGTGCCCCAGGAACAGCGCGAGGAGCATGGCGGGCACGACCATCACGGGCTCGCGGTCGATGAGCTGGACCCCGCCGAGGCAGAGGGAGAACGCGCCGCCGAGGGAGAGCCAGAAGCCGCCGTCGACGGGAGGACGGTTCTTCGCGCGGTCCATCCAGACGCTCGCGGCGGTGAGGGCGGCGCCCGCGACGGTGAAGGCCACGATCTCGCGGTGATGGCCGTGAAATCCGAAGAGTTCTTGCGCCGACTCCATCGCGAAGGCGACCACCGCGAGGCCCGCGGCGCCGAGGGCGGGACCGACGCGGAGGCTCCGCCACATCGCGAGGCCGGCGACGAACACCAGCCCGAAGCCCCACACCACGTTGCCCGACGAGAAGGCGCCGGGGTGGCTCAGGCGCGCGAGGGCGTGCCCCACCCCGAGGAGCTGGAGCACGGCGCCGCCGAGGAGCATCGCCGCGGGCGCCTCGGCCACGCGCCACCGTCGCAGCGCGAGGCCCGCGCCGAGGAACAACGCCCCCGCGGTGAGGGCGGCCAGGAGCTCAAGGCCCGCGGGGGTGCGATAGGGGTGATCGAGGGTGGCGACGGCCACGCCCCCCACGACGGCGGCGGCCACGGCGGCCTGCGCGAGCCCGAGCCACCCCGTGTCGGGCACGCGCCCCGCGCCGCCCGCTTCGGTGCGCGCGAGGTTCAGCAGCGCCTCGGCCTGCGTCTGGGAGATCACCCCCTGACGCACGGCTTCGAGGAGGTGGCGCTCATGGAGGAGGGTGTTCATGCGCATGGGGCGTGGCTCCGGGGCAGTGGGTCTTCGCGAGACACCGCGCGGGGGTGGCGGTTCCGCGCGGGGGTGGAACGTCCCGGAGGGGGCGCTCCTTGGGGAGGAGATTACGCGCGCTTGTCGGGGCGTGCGGTGAGCACGTCGACGAGGTCCATCTTGGTGATGACCCCGAGCACGATGTCGCGCTCGTCGGTGACGAGGCCCACCATGCCCTTGGCGAAGATCTCCAGCAGCGCGCCGGCGTCGTCGCTCTGTCGCACGGTGGTGACCTTGCGGAACATCACCTCGGCCACGGCGCTGGTGAGCGCGGCGCGGCCGTCGACGAGCTTCGCGAGCAGGTCGCTCTCGGTGACGATGCCCACGAGGCGCCCCTCGTCGAGCACGGGGAGCTGGGAGATCCCGTGCTGCTTCATGAGCTTCACGGCGTCGGAGAGGGTGTGCGAGCTGCGCACGGAGAACACCGCGCGGCGCGGGAGGGAGCGCAGGAGCTCGCCCACCGTGCCCGTCTCCCAGTTGCTCTCGGTGAACCCGCTCTCGCGCATCCAGCGGTCGTCGAGGAACTTGGTCATGTAGTTCCGCACCGAGTCGGAGAGGATCACCACGATGCGCTTGCCCGGCCCCACGCGCTTCGCGAGCTGCACCGCGGCCCACACCGCCGACCCTGCAGACCCGCCCACGAGCATGCCCTCCTGACGGATGAGACGTCGCGCCATGAGGAAGGACGGGCGGTCTTCGGTCTTGATCCACTCATCGACGAGCGAGCGGTCGAGCACGTCGGGGATGAAGTCGTAGCCGATGCCCTCGACCTTGTACGAGTGGATCGGCCCGGGCCCGGCGAGGATGGATCCGTCGGGGTCGACGCCCACGATCTTCACCCCGGGGACGCACTCCTTGAGCTTCTTCGCGATGCCCGTGATGGTGCCGCCGGTGCCCGCGGTGGCCACGAGGTAATCGAGCTGGCCGTCGGTCTGGTCGAGGATCTCCTGCGCGGTGCCCTCGTAGTGGGCCAGCGGGTTGTCGGGGTTGCCGTACTGATCGAGCACGTGCGCGTTCGGGAGGATCTCCTTGAGCTGCTTGGCGACGCCGATGTGGCTCTCGGGCGCGTCCCACGCGGCCTCGGTGGGCGTGCGAATGATCTCTGCCCCAAGGGCTTCGAGCACCACCTGCTTCTCCCGGGACATCTTCTCGGGCATGGTGATGATCATGCGGTAGCCGTGCACCGCGGCGGCGAGCGCGAGGCCGATGCCGGTGTTCCCGCTGGTGGGCTCGATGAGGGTGTCGCCCGGACGGATCCGCCCGCTCTTCTGGGCCTCCTCGAGCATGCGCTTGCCGATGCGGTCCTTCACGGATCCGCCGGCGTTGACGTACTCGCACTTCACGAGGATCTCGCAGCCCGTGTCCTGCCCGATGCGACGGAGCCGCACGAGGGGGGTGTTGCCGATGGCGTCGAGGATGGAGTCGTAGATCTTGCTCACGGGCTGAACCTGCAGTCCTTTCGGTCGCCGCCGCGCTGGAGGTGTGACCCCGCGGGCGAGGGCGGGGACCATACCTCCGAAGCACGTCCGTGCGAATCGCGCGGCGCGTCACGGGCGGCGGCGTGGCGATGGCATTGACGCCCCCGGGGGATTTCGGTTCCCCTTTGCCCCAATGGCGCAGCCTTCCCGCGGGATCTTGACCATTCGTGACGAGCAGATGGCCGTGTTCGAGGTCGACGCGCGTCGGCGCGCGTTCGAGCGGCTGCGGGAGCACCTGCGGGCGGCGTGTCCGTCGCAGACCCGCGCGCTGCGCGACCCGCAGTTCCTCGCCGAGATCGAGCAGGGCGTGGCCCACGCCGCGCAGTACGGCATCACCGCCGAGGCCGACGTCAGGGTCTTTCTTGAGTGCCGCCTGGAGCTCGGCGCCGACTTCGATGCGCGCGAAGACACCGCGTGGGCGGGAGAGATCCTGCGTGATCCGACGCTCTTCGGCAGCGGCAAGGCCGACCTCCTCGCCGACCGCCACATGTTGCTCGGCCTCCCGGGGGCGCCGTGAGTCGGCGCATCGTCACGCCCGTCGACCCCGTGGCCTTCAACGCCGCGCAGGTCGCGTACCTTCAGCAGTACCCCAACCCCCAGCCACAGCCCGGGTCGCGGGCACACCGCCAGCGCCGCGAGGCGTGGCTGAACCTCTACGCGCAGCACGGCGGCACGGTCGACCCGGGCGACACCTTTCAGGCGAAGGACCCGGGCAACGTCGTCGAGCCGTGCCCGCTGAAGAACGTCATCGCGAGCGTGGCCTTTCTCTCGGGCAGCGGGTGAACCTCCCGCCGGAGCGCAAGTTCGTCGACGGCGTGCGCGTGACCCACCGCGACCGCCTCGGTCACGCCCTGCGCGCGAAGGTCACCTTCCGCCGCAAGAAGAAGGAAGACTTCAAGGTCGCGCTCCTCGCGCACAACGCCAACCCCGCGTACACCGGCCCCGAGCGCGGGCACTCCGCGGCCTACGGGCGCGCGGTGCTCACCCCGGCAGACCCCGCGCACGTGCAGGGCGCCTTCGACCACTACGTCGGCGCGGTCTACACCGGGCGCACCGGGAGCGACGGCAAGGCCGTCATCGAGGGGCACTTCGAGATCCCCCCCTCGGGCGGCGCGAAGTACAAGCTCGTCGCCTGGGACGTGAACGGCAACGTGGTCTTCGCGGGCGCAGAGATTGAGACGAAGCGTACGCTCTTCTACGCGACCTTCCTCGCCGACGACCCGGCCAACGCGCGCGCCGACCAGGGCGCGTTTCGCACGCAGCTCGAGGCGGTCTTCGCACCGCACGGCATCGAGCTCGTGCACGTCGGCCAGGAGAACCTCGCGGGCATCGTCTACCACGACATCATCCAACAGGACGCGCTGGGCAACGCGGTCCTTCGGGCCACGCAGCGGGGGCGCAGCAGCCTCGGCGTGCGCTACTCGGAACTCTCCCCGTTCCTCGTGCGTCTGGCCTTCGTCGACCATCTGGCGGAGTGCCGCTTCGGGGACTTTCAACCCGTTCGCCTGGCCGGCGTGAGCGCGGGCGACGTCGTGCAGGCCCCGCTCTATCGACAGGCCCTGGCGCAGCGCACCGACCCGCACTTCGACTATCGCAAGTGCCTCTGGACGGGGCTGGGACCGAGCATCGACGGCGGCGCACGGCCGCCCGGCGGGCACGACTGGTTCGGCGCCGCGACGCTCACCAGCCATGGCGTCACCGGAGATGTTTCGGTGACGCTGACCGTGAACGACCTGACCCTGGTCTCACGCGTCGGCGTGCCCGACGCGAAGGTCGAGGTGAGCTTCACGATCCCGCCCACCTTCCCCGCGAACCGCGACGTGACCTTCGTGCTCCGGGCGACCTTCATGTACACGTCGAAGATGGGCCAGTCGATGACTGGCAACTTCGCGGGCATCACGGTGCAGCCCTCGCGCAGCATGTTCGAGCCCGTGCCCGTCAATAAGCAGCTCTCGTCGGCCATTCACGAGATCAGCCACGCGGTGGGCATGGTGGTGAACACCGCGACGCAGGGGCTCGCGCACCCCACCATGTACGATTACCAGGGGCGCCACTGCTGGCAAGGCGTCGCCGGTCCGGCCCCCGACGGTCCCGCGTATCACCA
>JBILLI010000827.1:0-3364 GCA_044376155.1 Polyangiales bacterium | reverse complement strand
AGGGCCGCGATGAACGCGGCCATGTGTGCAGCGGGCAGCGACGTCGTGGCGGGACGCGGGGATCTCGGCCGCGGGGGACGCGGGCGCGAGGGCACGCGTCTGCACGCGGTGAGCGACGTGGGAGCGCCGGGCGACGCCGCGCCCGTGCGCCCTCGCCGCGGAGCGCCTCGTGACCAGACTCTGCGGACACGACGCTCCGGTCGGCCGCTGCCCTCGTGTTCTTCCACCACCTCGTGGGGGTGGCGACGTCGCCACCCCTTCGCCACCCCTCGCCACCCCAGTTTCGCCACCCCGCGAAACAAATCCCCAGTGATTTCAAGACCAGGTGTCGTGGCATCGCGCGTGCGATGGGGCCGCCGCATGCCGCCCGGCTCCGCGACCGACACCGACGACCCGCTGCACCTGCGCACGGCGTGGCACCCGCTGCTGATCCTGTTGCTGGAGCGCCTGCTGCCGGGCGAGCTGTGGGAGGTGCTGGCGGAGTATCCCCTCACGCGCGAGCCGCGCCGCATCGACGCGGTGATCGTGCGGCGCGCGGCCGAGCCGCACTGGCAGCCGTCGCATCTGCGCAGCGTGCTCGACGAACTGCACGAGCACAACCTGCTGCACTTCAAGGGCGCGACCGACGACCTCGAGCGCGCCGACGCGCTGCAGGTGCTCTCCTACGCCTACCAATACATGGCGCTCCGTGACCTGCGCAGCCCCGCGGTGATGTCATTGCGCGTGGTGGCACCCACGCTCACGCCGCGGTTTCGCGCGCAGCTCACGGCGCTCGACGGCGCGCTCGTCGAGACCGAGGTGCGCGGCGTGCACGTCGGTCACCTGCAGGGCTTCGCGCTGCGCGTGGTGGAGACGAGCGTGGCGTGGTCCACCCCGGGCGAGCACCTGCTCTACGCGATCTCCCCCGCGTGCCTCACTGCGCCCGAGCACCCCAGGGGCTTCGATGACATCGAACGGGACGTGTACTACCGTTTGCTCCAAGGCATCACGCAACTCAGTCAGGACCCTCGCTGGAAGGCCATCATGAAGGACACATCCCTCGTCGGAGAGACTGCCAGTCAAGCCCTCATGGACCTCCTCGCCGTCATTCCGCTTGAGCAACGACTCGCGGGGCTCGCACCCGAGCAGCGCCTCGCGGGGCTCGCACCCGAGCAGCGCCTCGCGGGGCTCTCCGAAGCCGACCGCGTGCTCGCGCTGCCCGACGCGGCCCTCCGAGCGCTCCCCGCGGAGTACCTCGCGACCCTCCCGACCGACGCGCAAGCACGCATCCGCGCGCGCCTCGGACGCTGACCCACCCGCGCCCTCACGGCCACGCGCTCCGCACTGCCATCGCCGCCGACGCACGCCCGGTCTTCGGTGTTTCATCTCGGCGTGCGACGGGGCTGCGCGTGATCCATACGAGAGGGCCGTTTGTGTCACAACCGCTTGGACCGCAATGGATTTTGCGACCGCACGGGCCGCGCGTGTCGCAACCGCCGGGGACGCATGGCGCGACGGCAGGGCGGACCGCACAGACCGCGGCCGCGCGTGCTTCATGGCGCGATGACGTGGAGGGCCGCGATGAACGCGGCCATGTGTGCAGCGGGCAGCGACGTCGTGGCGGGACGCGGGGATCTCGGCCGCGGGGGACGCGGGCGCGACGGAGGGGGCTTGATCGGCGCGAGGCGTTGGGGGTCTTCGCCTCATCCCACTCCCCCGGCATCGCCGCAATGGACTGCAAGAAGGCGGACGCGGGACTGCGCCTCAGATGCCCGTGAGGGTGACCTCCAGCAGCGACGAGGGCACGGTCACGTCGTCGGCGTCGACCACCACCCACGCGCGGTGCGGGTCGTCGTGGTCGAGGGTGATGCCCTCGACCTTCACCGCGAGGGGCGAGCCGTCAACGCCGCAGAGCCTCGCGTAGCGCGCAGGGCCCGCGCGCGGGATGAGCCCGAGCACGCTCGCGCCGACCGGACCGTCGTTGTAGGTGTCGGCGGAGTCTTCCGCCGCGGCGAGGTAGAGCACGGCGCCGTCGGGACGCGCGCACGCGTCGGTGAAACACAGGCGCACACCACCGATCGCGTCGAGCTCCCAGCGGGTGACGTCGCGCAGCGGCGGGGGCTCCTCCTCTGGCGCGTCGAGCCAGCGCATGAACGCGTCGAGGTCGATGTCTCCGGTGGCGTTCACCGCGCCGTCGCCGCCGTTGCCGCGCTGAAAGAGTCGCAGCGCGCCGTCGACGACGCAGGCGCCCTCGACGTTGAGCGCGCTGCCCGAGAAGTCCTCGCGCTCGAGCAGCGCGCGGTAGAGCCGCGTGCCGTCGATGAGCTCGGGAGCGCCGACGCCGGCGCAGCGCAGGATGCGAAAGCGTGCCTTCTTCGAGCCCGATCCGAGGGCCACGAGGGTGTCCCCCACCGCGAAGACACACTCGTGGTCCAGCTTGCGCTTCTTGTTCCCGAGGTGCTCGCCGAACTGCCGCACGCCGTCGGGCATGGGGAGCGGGAGCGCGTCGGCGAGGGCGTCGCGCGGGTCCACGAGGGCCACGATGGCGGTGTCGTCTTGCACCACCGCGAGGTGACCGCGCCACCAGGTCAGGCCCGAGCCCGCGCGAACGTGCGCCGGGCGGTCCTGCGAGAGGTCCGCGCCGCGGCGGTAGCGCATCGGGCGGGCGCGCGTGACGACGGCGCGCAGGCCGGGGTCCTGCTCGCTGCGGCGGGGTCTCATCGCCGGGGAGGTTACCGCGGTGCCCAGGGCGCGTCGCCACTGCTCGCGGCCTCGTCCATCTCGTCCTTCCACCGCGTCGCTCTCCCGCGCTCTCCGCGGCCGCAACCCGCGCGTTCCGCCACCGCGCCTCTCTGCACGCGCTCCTCGCGGCCGCTGCCCTCGCGTTCTTCCACCACCTTGTGGGGGTGGCGACGTCGCCACCCCTTCGCCACCCCTCGCCACCCCCTTTTCGCCACCCCTCGCCACAATTCCCCATTGATTTCAAGACCGGGTGTCGTGGCATCGCGCATGCGTTGGGGCCGCGCATGCCGCCCCGCCCCGCGACCGACGTCGACGATCCGCTGCACCTGCGCACGGCGTGGCACCCGCTGCTGATCCTGCTGCTGGAGCGCCTGCTGCCGGGCGAGCTGTGGGAGGTGCTGGCGGAGTACCCGCTAACGCGCGAGCCGCGGCGCATCGACGCGGTGATCGTGCGGCGCGCGGCCGAGCCGCAGTGGCACCCGTCGCACCTGCGCAGCGTGCTCGACGATCTGCACGACCACAACCTGCTGCACTTCAAGGGCGCGACCGACGACCTCGAGCGCGCCGACGCGCTGCAGGTGCTCTCCTACGCCTACCAATACATGGCGCTCCGTGACCTGCGCAGCCCCGCGGTGATGTCGTT
>JBILLI010000637.1:0-4473 GCA_044376155.1 Polyangiales bacterium | reverse complement strand
CGCCCACCCTCACGCTGCGCTTTCGCACGCAGCTCACGGCGCTCGACGGCGCGCTCGTCGAGACCGAGGTGCGCGGCGTGCACGTCGGTCACCTGCAGGGCTTCGCGCTGCGTGTGGTGGAGACGAGCGTGGCGTGGTCCACCCCGGGCGAGCACCTGCTCTACGCGATCTCCCCCGCGTGCCTCGCCGCGCCCGAGCACCCGAGGGGCTTCGATGACACCGAACGGGACGTGTACTACCGTTTGCTCCAGGGCATCACACAACTCAGTCAGGACCCTCGCTGGAAGGCCATCATGAAGGACACATCCCTCGTCGGAGAGACTGCCAGTCAAGCCCTCATGGACCTCCTCGCCGTCATTCCGCTTGAGCAGCGACTCGCGGGCCTCGCACCCGAGCAGCGCCTCGCGGGGCTCGCACCCGAGCAGCGCCTCGCGGGCCTCGCACCCGAGCAGCGCCTCGCGGGGCTCGCACCCGAGCAGCGCCTCGCGGGGCTCTCCGAAGCCGACCGCGTGCTCGCGCTGCCCGACGCGGCCCTCCGTGCGCTCCCCGCGGAGTACCTCGCGACCCTCCCGGCCGACGCGCAAGCACGCATCCGCGCGCGCCTCGGACGCTGACCCACCCGCACCCTCACGCCCACGCGCTCCGCACGGCCATCGCCGCCGACGCGCGCCCGGTCTTCTGTGTTTCATCTCGGCGTGCGACGGGGCTGCGCGTGATCCATGCGAGAGGGCCGAGTGTGTCGCGACCGCCTGGGCCGCAATGGCTTTGGCGACAACACGGGCCGCGCGTGTCGCAACCGCCTGGGCCGCGCAGCGTGTCGGCAGGGCAGCGCCGCACGGGCAGTGACCGCGAGTGCTTCATGGAGCGACGCCGTGGAAGACCGCGATGAACGCGGCCGGGTGTGTCGCGGGCAGCGACGTCGTGGCGGGACGCGGGGATCTCATCCGCGGGGGACGCGGGCGCGAGGGCACACGCTGCGCGAGCTCCTCAGGGGCGCGGGTGCACGTTGTGAGCGACGTCGGGGCAACGCGCGACGCTGCGCCAGCGCGCCCACGCGGCGGAGCGCCTCGGGTGGGCGTCCAGCCGTGATCCTGCGGCCACCGCGCTCCTCGCTCCACGCGCGTTCTTCCGCCGCGCCCCCTGCGCGCCCTCGTCGCGCCGAGGTCCACCGCGAAGGCTCGCCCCCCCTTCGTGCTAACCTCGCGCGCATGCCGTACCCGCTGTCGGCCCCCGGCCCGTTTCGTGTGGACCAGCTCCGCGACGGCGACCCCTACGAGCTGAGCCAGGGGCATCCCGTGCAGTGTCTCCCCACCGGGGGCAACGGCAGCGGCCCCAACGGACGCGGCTTCGTGGTGCTCGACACCGACCCCGCCGCACCACCCGCGGGGGTCGACGCGGGCATCGCGCTCTCGGACAAGACCCTCCGCGCGCCAGATGTCGCCGTCGGCATCGGCCCCGAGCAGCGCGGATGGAGCACCACCGTACCGCCGCTCGTGGTCGAGTACGCCGCGGAGGGGCAGGACCTCGCCGACCTGCGGACGAAGATCGAGGAGTTCCTCACCGCGGGCACCCGCTGGGTGTGGGTCGTGCGGCTCACCGGACCGCGTCGCGTCGAGGTCCACGCCGCGGGCAGGCCGATGCGCGTCGTCGCGGCGGGCGAAGAGCTTGAGGCGCCGGGGGTGTTGAAGAACCGCGTCCCGGTGGACGCGCTCTTCGATCGCGATGCCGCCCACGAGGTCGCGCTGCGAAACCTCTTGCAGCGCAAGGGGTATGACTCCATCGAGGCCATCGCGGCGGAGGCCGAGAACCGGGGAAAGGCCGAGGGAAAGGCCGAGGGAAAGGCCGAGGGAAAGGCCGAGGGAAAGGTCGAGGGAAGGGCCGAGGCGCTCCTCGTCGTGCTCTCCGCCCGTGGTTTCGCCGTCGACGAGTCGACCCGTGCGAGCATCCTCACGTGCAGCGACGCCGCGCGCCTTCAGCGCTGGATCACGCGCGCCGTGACGGCCGCATCGCTCGCCGACGCGCTCACGGAGCCCTGAGCGCGCCCCTCACCACCGCTGCCCTCGCGGCCCGCGACGTCGTCGCCCACGCACCACCGCCGCGCTTCGCGAGGTTCAATGGTACTCGTCACGCTGACGACGATGCCCGAAGCTGCCCCAATGGCCACGACGCTGACAGCTGGCTCCGCCCGGGTCGAGCTCCAGCCCGCGACCCTGCGGATCGTCCTGCCACGTTGGCGGAGCTGGACCGCGCTCCACCTCGCGACCATGGCGCTCTGGCTCGTCCTCGCGATCAGCCCGCTGGGCTATGGGGTCGCGACCGCGGTCGTCGTGGTGCCGTGGATGCTCGGCACGTGGAAGCGCGGTTGGCGACGCGCGCACGGCCCGGCCATCGACGGCCTCGCACGAGGGCTCTCTGTCACGACGCAGGGCGACGCCTCCGGGTATCGGGACATGTCCGCGAAGGTTGAGATCCTCGTCGACGGCAGGGCGATCCCCCGCGAGGAGATCACCGGCGTCGCCCTCGCGCCTCGCACCCTGGTGACGGTCTCCCGGGAAGGCTCCGAACAGCGAAGCTCACGAGGCGCTGAGATGTTCCTCTTGCTGCGCACGCGGGTCGTCCGCGTGCTCGACGCGCCCGAAGAGGCCGTGCAGAAGGTCGCGGCCTCACTCAGCACGCTGCTCGCGCTGGGAGCTGCGCACACGCTCCTGCCCGAGGTGCAATACCAGTTTCGCTTCGGCCCGCGATCCCCACAGGGTCGGGCGCGCGCCGCGAACTTCATGCAGCGCGACCGGCGCGCGCCGACCCCGTCGACCTACTACGGCGGGATGCGGGTGCTGGGTGCGCTCCTCGCGGTCTATCTGTGTTCGCTCCCCGCGCTCATGGTGTTCGGGGCGCTGTCGGATGAGCCGTGGCGCCTCACCCCTCGCGCGGGCTTGATGAGCCTCGGGGGGTTCTGGCTCGCAGACGCGCTCGCCGTCGTGGTGTGGGGCGCCTGCTTTCGTCGGCCGATGCAGGACTACGCGCGCGAGCGATTCGGCGTCGCGGCCGCGAGGCGATAACCCGCCTGGACAGATCCGGGCTCCCCGGGACCACGATCCGCAGCTTCTCGGGCTCGATGAGGCGCTTCGAGCCGTCCTCCCACGACGTCGGCCGACACGCGAAGGGGGCGGTGACGTCGAGGGCGTTCGCCCTCGGCGCGTCAGGAGGTCACCTGCCACATTCGCCGTTGCGCAGCACGGCCCCGGGGCCCACGCGCCGCCGGGAGTTTCCAAGTCGACGCTCCCGCGCCTACCCTGCCGCGCGAACATGTCCTCCCACGACAACGGCTCCCCGGGCCACGGCTCGAAGTCCCTCGCGGCGGCGGCGCTCGGCGCGCTCGGCGTGGTCTTCGGCGACATCGGCACCTCGCCCCTCTACACCTTGAAGGAGTGCCTCCACGGCCCCCACGGCGCGGCCCCCACGCCCGACAACGTGCTCGGCGTGCTCTCGCTGGTCTTCTGGTCCCTCACGATGGTCGTGACGGTGAAGTACCTCGCGTTCGTGATGCGCGCCGACAACAAGGGCGAGGGCGGCATCTTCGCGCTCCTCGCGCTCGTTCCCGCGCGCCTCCGCGAGCCCGGCGGCACCCGCCTCGGGTGGGTCGCCCTCGCGGTCATCGCGGGCTCGGCGCTGCTCTACGGGGACGGCGTGATCACCCCGGCGATCTCGGTCCTCTCGGCGATGGAGGGCATCGAGATCGCCACGCCGGCGATGCACCACTTCATCCTCCCGGTGACCTGCGTCGTGCTCGTCGGGCTCTTCTCGATCCAGTCCCGCGGCACCGGCGCCGTGGGACGGCTCTTCGGGCCCGTGATGGTCGCGTGGTTCTCGACCCTCGCGGTGCTCGGACTCTGGCACATCGCGAAGAACCCGTCGGTGCTGCGCGCCCTCTCGCCGACCTACGCCGCGGCCTTCTTCGGGCACCACGGGCTCCACGGCGCGGCGATCCTCGGGAGCGTCGTGCTCGCGGTGACGGGCGGCGAGGCGCTCTACGCCGACATGGGGCACTTCGGGGTGCGCCCCATCCGCGCGGTGTGGCTCTCGTTCGTGATGCCCGCGCTGGTGTTGAACTACTTCGGCCAGGGCGCCCTCGTGCTCGCCGACCCGCGCGCCGCAGAGAACCCCTTCTTCGCCCAGGTTCCCCGGGGCCCGGCCGTCTACGCCCTCGTCGCCCTCGCCACGGCGGCGACGATCATCGCGTCTCAAGCGCTGATCTCTGGCGCCTTCTCGCTCACCCGCTCGGCGATGCAGATGGGGTACTTCCCGCGCGTCACGGTGCGCCACACCGACGCCGACACCGAGGGGCAGATCTACGTGCCCGAGGTCAACTGGGCCCTCGCCGCGGGGTGCCTCGCGCTGGTGCTCACGTTCCGCGAGTCGTCGCGCCTCGCGGCGGCCTACGGCATCGCCGTCACCGGCACCATGGTGATCACC
>JBILLI010000341.1:0-7870 GCA_044376155.1 Polyangiales bacterium | reverse complement strand
GGGAGAGGGGACGGGGGAGAGGGCGTACGACCCCCGCCGGTGTCCGCACGGGATCACGCATCCCTGGGGCGGGGCCGAGGGGGACACGCGAAGACACTATGCTGCAGGCGTAGTGACGGTATTCGGACCGGTGCCCGGATCCCTGTTCAGAGATGTGTCCCGCGGTGAACCCTGAAGGGAGAGGGGCTCCTCGGAGCGCGCGGGACGCAGGGGGTGAGGTCAGGTTCTGACGGAGATCGGGCGCGAGGACGCAAGCCACAATGATAGTGTGTTACGCTCCAGTGAATGATCAGAGCATGCGCACGGAACAGCGGCGAGATGTCGTTCTTCGCTTCGCTCGAGTCATGCGCAACCTGTGGGAAGCGTGTCGATCCTGATGCCCTGACGATCTACGGCGCCGACAACGCATGGGTGCTCACCGGGCGGTGTGCGCAGTGTCGTGGACCGCTGGTGTTCAAGTTCCAGACGCATGGGAATCCGATCGAGGGAATCCACAAGTTCGGGCAGCTTGGCATCGGGCGCTCAGCCATCATCTCACCGCGACGGTTCATCGCCGAGATCGAGCGGCTGAGCCCTGGCGTCGAGCGTGACCCCACGCGGCTGTCGATTGGAGCATGGAAGCAGAACCGGGGCGTCAACGATCGGGTGAACGTCTGCCTCGCGGAGCTCGCCAAGTTCTTCCCGCCAGGGGCGGATGTGATCCCGAGCGAGCTGCTCGGGCCAGACGATCTGGCCGATCGGGCCGCGCGTCCGGAGCGGTACCATCGGGCCTGGGTCACTGGGCTGATCGAGCGACACCAGGAGGTGGTCGCGGCGCTCTCCGCGGACCTGCCACGCATTCAGGCGATCGATACGGCGCTGGCTCGCGAGCGGCCCAAGGGCGTCGACTACCTTGAGCGCGCGCACCTCGTCGCTCATGAGAAGTGGGTCCAGCGTGGGCAGAAGGGCAGGGGTCGGCTCGTGCTGGTCGATGCGCTCCATGAGGGCATGAAGATCGGCCGGGGTGTCGAGCTCGCAGGGACGCGCTGGGTCAACGTCAACCTCACCGAGGCGTACCTGGAGGACGCGAACCTCGCCGACGCCGAGCTCGACGGCGCTCGCCTCGATCGCGCCTATCTCTATGGCTCGGTGCTTCACCGCGCTCGGTTGACAGCCGGCTCGTTCGACGGCGCAGACCTCAAGCAGGTCGAGTTCAACGACGCACGAATCGAGCGGACGCGCTTCGATCGTGCGAACCTCGATCACTCGATCTGGTCGGGCGCGGTCGTCACGGGCGCGACCTTCCTCGCGTGCCGGTTCGGCAACGCCAGCCTCGACGGCGCGACGTTCACACGCTGTGAACTGTCCGGCGCGGACCTCTCGGCGCCAGAGCCCTCGCGCCCGCCCGCGACGGGCGCGCGATTCGACGGCTGTGACCTGCGCAACTCGAACTGGCAGGGCCGCGACCTGACAGGGGCCCGCTTCAGGGGCTGCAAGTTCGCGGGCGCCAGAGGGCAGCCCGCGCACATCGACAACATCGTGATCGAGGATTCTGACACGATCGAGATCCTGGCGCTGTGGGGGCGATCCTGACGAACGCCCCTGCCGGGGTTCGAGCCCCAGGGTTCGGCCCTTGACGCGCCCCCGCGCGATGCGCGAAGGGTCGCGGCCATCATGGCGACCAAGACGGCCTGGGGCGGTAGGTTCTCGCAAGAGCTCGCAGAAGGCGCCGCGCGCTTTCTCGCGAGCGTAGACGTCGACCGCGCGCTCGCGGAGGAGGACATCGCGGGCTCCCTCGCGCACGCCGAGATGCTCTGCGCCATCGGGGTGCTCAGCGCCGACGAGCTCGCGAAGGTGCAGCGGGGGCTCAACGGCATTCGCGACGAGGTGCGCGCGGGCACCTTCGTGTGGGACGCGGCGAAGGAGGACGTGCACATGAACGTCGAGGCCGCGCTCACCGCGCGCGAGGGCGACGTCGGCGCGAAGCTGCACACCGGGCGCTCGCGCAACGACCAGGTCGCGACCGACCTCCGGCTCTACGCCCGCCGCGCGTGCCACGAGGTGGGCGACGCCATCGACCGCCTCGCCCTCGCGGTCATCGCCCGCGCCGAGGAGGAGGTGTCCACCCTGCTCCCGGCGTACACGCACCTGCAGCGCGCGCAGCCCAACCGCCTCGCGCACCACCTGCTCGCGTGGAGCGAGTTTCTGCAGCGCGACCGCGGCCGCCTCGACGACTGCGCGCAGCGGCTGAACGAGTCGCCGCTGGGCAGCGGCGCGGTGTGCGCCACGACCTTTCCCCTCGACCGCGCCATGACCGCGCGGGCCCTGGGCTTCGACGCGCCCACGCACAACTCCGTCGACGCCACGGGGGACCGGGATTTTCTCGCCGAGCTCCTCGCCGCGCTGGCCATCACCGCCGTGCACCTCTCGCGCATCGCCGAGGAGCTCGTGCTCTGGAGCACGCAGGAGTTCGGCTTCGTGGAGATGAGCGACGCCCACACCACGGGCTCGTCGATGATGCCGCAGAAGAAGAACCCCGACGTCGCCGAGGTGGTGCGCGGCAAGACCGGGCGCGTGGTCGGTGACCTCGTGGCGCTGCTGGTCACGCTGAAGGGGCTGCCGCTCGGGTACAACCGCGACCTGCAAGAGGACAAGGTCCCGGTCTTCGACGCGGTGCACGCGGTGCGAACGTCGCTCGACGTGCTCGCCGACGCCATCAGCGCGCTGTCGTTCAAGCGCGACCGCATGCGCGCGGCGCTGGGCGCGGGCTACGTCACCGCCACCGAGGTGGCCGACTGGCTCGCCGCCCGCGACGTGCCGTTTCGCCACGCCCACGAGGTCGCCGGGCGGCTCGTGGCCAAGGCCCTCGCGAAGGGCGTGGACCTCGCGGCCCTCCCCCTCGAGGACTACACCGCCGAGCACCCGCTCTTCGACGAGACCATCTTTCACGCGCTGGACCCCGAGGTCGCGGTGGAGCGTCGGGATCTCCCGGGTGGTCCCGCCCGTCGACGCGTGGAGGCCGCGCTCCTCGGCGCCCGCGCGCGCATCGAGGCCCGCCGCGCGCGCTGACGCGGGGCACCCGTCGCCGACTCGCGTCAATACCCGTAGGAGATCTGGCAGCGCTCCAGGTAACAACACGTCTGCGACTGATCCACCTGACCGCGCCGCTGCGCCGTCTGCGCCACGCTGAACCCGAGGCCCCCGCGGGTCGCAGGGCAGCGCTCGTACGGCGCGGCGAAGCCCCCCGGGGCCTCGTCTGCGCGCGGATCTCCGCACGCATACGACCGCACCGTCCCGCTGCCGCCGTTGGGACACGTCGGCTCGGGCGGTATCCCCATGGCGGGCTGCGTCCTCGCGTTGGGCGCGGCGTCGCAATTCGCGGGCGTTTCCGCAGGCGTCTCCACGGTCGTCGCGGCCGTCACGGTGGCGGCGGGCGTCGTCGGCGCCGCGGGCGTCGTGCTCGCGCAGTGGGTCGCGACGGCGAAGAGGAACGTGGTGCGCAGCGCGCCTCGGAGAGTCTGCATCGGTGCTCCAGTCGTCGGGTCAGAAGATGGTGATGTGCGACTCGCGTACGCCGAGGAAGGCGTCTCGTCGGGTGCCTTGACGGGTCAGCCACCCGTCGAGCAGACGCTCCATAACCGCGCGCCGATCGGGCTCTCGCGCGACGAGGTTGACCGTCTCGCCGGGGTCGCGCGCGAGGTCGAACATCGTCACCTCGTCGTCGCCCAGATCGACGACGAGCTTGTAGTCCCCCACGCGCACCATGCGGTGGTGCACGAAGAGGCGATAGTCACTCTCGGCGAAGACCGGGCGCGTGGCGGGCGGGTCGACGCGCAGGCTCTCGCCGTCGACCCCGTCGGGGCCGCGCAGGCCGAGCGCGTCGAAGATCGTGGGGAACAGGTCCAGCGTGCGGGCGGGGGTGCGCACCGCGCGATGTCCTTCGCCGTGGGGGTAACGGATCATCATCACCACGTGGAGCTGCTCTTCGTAGAGCGTGTGGCCGTGGTCGATGTGGCCGTGCTCCATGAACTCATCGCCGTGGTCGGAGACCACCGCGACGATGGAGCGGTCGAGGAGGTCGCGCGCGCGCAGCTCGTCGAGAAAGGCGCCGAAGCGCTGGTCGGCCAGCGCGAGCTTGCGGTCGTAGACGTCGCGCAGAAAGCGCCCGTCGTCGACGTCGATGACCCCGCGCAGGCTCGCGGCCTCGCCCGGCGTACGGATCACGCTCAGCCCCTGCTCCCGCAGCCGCGCGTTCTCTTCGATGGATCCGTCGAGGGCGCCGCGGTAGCCCGGCGCGATGGCCGTGCGATCAAGTCCCGGCAGGGGGCGCTGCCCGTGCACGTCGTAGCCGTGCAGGAACATGAAGAAGGGGCCCGCGTTGGGCGCGCGCGCGCGCAGCCACGCCACGGCGGGTGGGGCGGAGTAGTCCATGCCCGCGAAGCGGCGGTCGTCGAGGTAGGTCGCGAAGCCGCGCCCGAAGCCGAAGCGCCCCGAGACGCCCGCGCCGCCCGTGAAGGCCACGGCGGTGTAGCCCGCGGCCCGGAGGCGGTCGGGGTAGGTCTCGATGGACGGGTCCAGCGTCGCGTCGACCGTCGCCCCCGTGGTCGGGTCGGGGCGGAGCTTGTTCACCAGCCCGTGTCGCGTGGGCCAGCGCCCGGTCCACATGGCCATGTGCGAGGGCACGGTCCACGGCGCGGCCGAGGCTGCCTGGTGGAACACCACCGCGTCGCGCGCGAAGCGGTCGAGGTTCGGGGTGAACGACGTGGGCGCGGGGCCGAGGCCCGTGCGGTCGTAGCGCACGGCGTCGAGGGAGATCACGATGACGTTGAGCGGCGCGTGTGTGCCCGAGGGAACGTTCGCCGCGGTCGTTCGTGCGCCGCCGCAGGCGCCGAGCAGGGCCGCGGTGACCCACGCGAAGCGTGCCGTGACAGCGAGGTCCCATCGAGCAGGCATCACCACGACCCGGAGCGAAGCGCCCACGTGGACCGGGAGTCAAGCAGATCCGCCGCACCGCTCGATGAAGTCCACGGGGTCGTCTCCGCGCCTTGACGCGCCCGGCGGACCGGGCAGGAATGGGTCGCATGGTCCGTGTGGCGGGGATGCGCTGGGTCGCGATGCTGTGGGTCGCCGCGGGGTGCGGCCGTGACGCGACCGTCGACGCTGATGCCGCAACGCCCGTCGACGATCACCCGCCGTCGCTTGACGCGCCGTCGCTCGACGCGCCCGGGGCATTCGATGCGAACGATGTCTCCGCGCGCGATCTCCCTGCGGCGCAAGATGTTCGATCGCCCATCGACGTCCCGCCGCCCCCCGACGCGGTCGCCCCGCGCGACGTGCTCCCGCCTCGCGATGTGTCGGCGCCCCGCGACGTGGTCACCCCGCGCGACGCCGGCCCCGCCCTCGCGCGCGGCACCAACCCCGTGCTCGGTGAGGACCACCCCGACCCCCACGTCGTGCGCACCACCAGCGCCGACGGGCGGGTGATCTACTACCTCTATCCCACCGCGGGCTCGGGCGATTTCTCCGTGTGGTCCTCGCGTGACCTCGTGCGCTGGACGCGCCTGCCCGAAGGACTCTTTCGCCGCGGCGCCTCGACGCCCGGCGGGAGCGTCGCGCTCAACGGCGGGCACTACTGTCACCTCTGGGCGCCCGACGTGGTGGAGGTCCGCGCGGGCGTCTGGATGCTCACGTTCAGCGCGGTGCGCCACGCGAGCCCGCAGACGAACTGCCCGCCGTACCGCGAAGACGGCGGGGTCTACGTCGCGTCGTCGACCTCACCCACGGGCCCCTTCGCGCTCACCGCACGCCCCTGGGAGCCCTTTCGCGCGGGCGGACACATCACCGACTGCCCGGCAGTCACCGCCATTCCCCACGCGTTGAGCAGCGCCTCGCAGGACTGTCAGGGCGGCTTCTGTCACCACATCATCCGGCTCGACTCGGGGGTGTTCCGCGACCCGCGCACGAACCGCTGGTGGATGGGCTACTCCTGGTACACCAACACCCCCCCGCGGGTGGACTGGGAGCGCGCGAACTACGGTCAGCACGTGAACCTCGTGGAGCTCGACGGCGCCGACCCCTTCACGGTGCGTTGCACCCCCGCGGTGCCGCAGATCGGCGTGGGCAACCCCCACGACACCGCCCTGCTCGACCGCCTGCGCACGTCGTGTGCGCGCTGCGGCGAGATGCTCTCGTTCACCCGCGAGCGCCAGGGACAGCCCTTCGTGCGCGAGGGCACCCTCTGGGGCGTGAACGAGGGACTCTCGCTCTTTCGCCGCGGAGGCATGGTCTACGCCCTGATGTCCGGGAGCACCTGGGACTCGGCGTACTACTCGGTCTACTGGGTGGCCGCGCCCACGCCCGAGGGCCTCGCGTCGGACAACCCCGCGCGCATCGCCGGGAGGCTCCTGGTGCCGGGGCGAGGGCAGTCCTTCGGGCACGGCACCCCGGTGCTCGGCCCCGACGGCGAGCACTGGTTCTACGTGCACCACCGGCTGCAGGCCGACCGCTGCCGCACCGCCGGGCAGTGCGCCCGCGACGTGTGGGTCACCCCCATGGACTTCGACGACCGCAGCGACGGCCGCGGGGACGTCTGGCTGCGCGCGCGCTTCCCCGCCGACGACCCGGGCGTGGCGGTGCCGCTGTGATGTCGGCGCATTGACCGAAATCTTGCGCTCCCTCGCGCGTCGGCTACCACCGTGGGTGGGTGGGCGAAAGCACGCATGAAAGACATCCCTCGCATCATCGTCGCCGTCACCCTCGGGCTCATGGTGGGCGCGGCGGTCAACATGGCCCTCGTGATGCTCGGCGGCGCCCTCGTGCCGCCGCCGCCCGGGGTCACCGTGACCGACCAGGAGAGCCTGCGCCGCGCGATGCATCTCTTCACCGCGCGACACTTCGTCTTCCCCCTCCTCGCGCACGCGATGGGGTCGCTCGTCGGTGCGCACGCCGCCGCGCGCCTCGCGCCGGTGACCGCGCGTCGCTGGGCGCTGCTCGTGGGCGGGTTCTTCCTCGTGGGCGGCCTGCAGATGGCGCGCGAGCTGCCCGCGCCCGGGTGGTTCCTCGCGCTCGACCTCGGGCTCGCGTACCTGCCCGCGGCGTGGCTGGGCGCGCGCCTCGCGCCGAGGCCGACGCCCGACGTGACGGGCTGATCCGCGGTCGCGCCGGGCCGCCCTCTCGCCGCGTGGGTTCGTGGTACGTGTGGGCAATGAACGATGTGCGCGTGCGCGGTCGGCGCGGGGCAACATCCTCCAGCCACGGTCCGCCGCGCCCGGGTGTCGGGGTGTGTCCGGTCCCCTCCCCATGATGCGGGCGCGTTCAGCAACCTTCGTCACCGTGCTCGTCGGGGGGCTCTGGTCGTCTGCCGTGCACGCCACGCCGCAGGATCTCTTCGGGTACGGCGCGCGGGCCTCGGCGATGGGCGGCACCGGCGGCGCGTTCCTCGATGACTTCTCTGCGGTGCACGCCAATCCCGCGGCGCTGAGCCGCATTCGTGGGGGGCACCTCGCGCTCGGGTATGCGGGCGCGGCCTTTGGCCTGCGATACGACGGCGGCCCGGTCTCGGCGGATGTGGGCTCCGCGACGATGCTCGGCGTCGGGGTCGAGCTCCCCTTCGGCGGCGTGCTCGCGCACCGCATCGGCTTCGGCCTCGGGCTCTTCAACCCCACCGAGCTGGTGGTCCGCGCGCGCGTTCAGCGACCAGAGGAGCCGCAGTTTCTCGTGCTCCCCGACCGCGTGCAGAGCGTCGCGATCCAGGTCGGGCTGGGCGTGGATCTGGGGTACGGGGTTCGCCTCGGCGTCGGGGCCTCGGCCCTCGCCGGACTCCGCGGCGCGGTCATCATCACCACCGACGGCGGCGGACGGTCGTCGTCGAACATCGACAACCAGCTCACGG
>JBILLI010000340.1:0-7889 GCA_044376155.1 Polyangiales bacterium | reverse complement strand
CGCGCGGCACTGCTGCTCGTGATGCTCGTCGGCGCCCTTCCCGCGGGGGCGCAGGTCCACCCGACCGCCGATCGCGTGACCCCGACCTCGGGCCCTCCCGGCACGCGGGTGACCCTCGTCGGGCACGGATTTCTTCGAGGCGTCGCGGTCTACCTCGGGGGCGTACTGCTGCCGATCGTACGGCGCACCCCGACCCGTCTGGTCGTGCGGATCCCCGAGGGCGCGCAGAGCGGCACGCTCCTCGTGACCTACGGCGACGAGGAGGAGCGCGCGGGAGACTTCGAGGTCAGCGCGCCCCTGCCCGAGCCGCGTTCGTCGGCGGATTCGATCCGCCACAGGTAGCGTCGCCCTCACTCCGCGCGCTTCACCGCCACCAGCCGGAACAGCGCCGCGAGGCTCACCCGCGCCCTGCCCCACCGACGCGCCCACCCCACCGCGCCCTGCAGCACCCCCGGCGCCCGCGCGCGCCACCAGACCGCCGCGTCGTCTTCGGCGCTGTGCACCACGCGCAGTCCGTCTTCGGCCAACCACCGCGCGACCACCCCCCCCACGGGCAGCACGCCCACGTCGTAGCGCGGAAAGCCCCGCGCCTTCGTCACGTACCACCGCCCCAGCGCGTTCGGCAGCGCGCTCACCCCGGCGAGCTGGTAGTGGGGATCGGCCTTGAGGTTCTCCCACGCGAAGCGGTTGGGACCAAAGAGGTACAGCGTGCCCCCGGGCCGCAGCACCCGCGCGATCTCGCGCAGCGTGCGGCGCGGGTCCTCGACGTGTTCAATGACGTCGATGAAGGTCACGACATCAAAGGACGCGTCGTCGAAGGGCAGTGCCTCACCCACCGCCCGCACGAAGGTCACCGCCGCGCCGTGACACTGCGCGCGCAACCGCGCGGCCTCCAGCGTGGCCTCGTCGACGTCGACCCCGGTGACCCGCGCGCCCCGCGCGTGCAGCGCGATGGGCAGCGCGCCGAGCTGACACCCGAGGTCGAGCACGTCGCGGTCACGGAGCGACACGAAGCGCGACACCTCGTCGGCGATGTCCTCGTTGCGGGGGATCTGCGTGAGCTCCAGGCGCAGCCAGCGCGCGCGCTGGGGGTCTCGCGGGTCGAGCAGGGCGTCGCACCAGCGCGAGAGAAACGCTCTCTCGCGCTGGAGCATGGGGTGCGCGGGGTCGACGCCGGCCGCGCGAACGAGCTCGTCGAGGGCGGCGCTCAGAGGACGCTGGTGAGCGGGGTGTACCCGAGCCCGTGCGCCTGCGCGACGGCCTCGTAGGTGCACGCGCCGTCGTAGCAGTTGATGCCCAGGGCCAGCGCGGGGTCGGCCTTGGCCGCGGCGGCGACGCCGTGGTCCGCGAGGGCGAGGGCGTACTTCATCGTGGTGTTGGTGAGCGCGAAGGTCGACGTGTGCGAGACCGCGCCCGGCATGTTCGGCACGCAGTAATGGATCACCCCGTCGACCTCGTAGGTGGGGTTGTCGTGGCTCGTGGGGCGCACCGTCTCGATGCAGCCGCCCTGGTCGATCGCCACGTCGACGATGACCGAGCCCTTCTCCATCTTCGAGACCAGAGAGCGCGGCACCAGCGTGGGGGCCTTCGCGCCGGTGACCAGCACCGCGCCGATGACGAGGTCCGCGCGGGTGACCACCTCTTCGATGTTCGCGGGGTTCGAGTAGAGCGTCTCGATGGCGCCGCGGAAGATGTCTTCGAGGTAGTCCATGGTCTTGGCGTGCACGTCAAGGATGGTCACCTGCGCGCCCATGCCCACCGCGATGTGCGCGGCGTTGCGGCCGACCACACCGCCGCCGAGGATCACCACGCGCCCGCGACGGGTGCCGGGCACGCCGCCCAGGAGCACCCCCTTGCCGCCGCGCCACTTCTCCAGGCAGGTCGCGCCGGCCTGCACGGCCATGCGACCCGCGACCTCGCTCATCGGACGCAGCAGGGGCAGCGAGCCGTCGGCGACCTGAATGGTCTCGTAGGCCACCGCGCGGACCTTGGTGTCCATGAGCTTGCGGGTGAGCGTGGGCTCCGCCGCGAGGTGCAGGTACGTGTAGATGATCAGCCCGGGGCGGAAGTACTCGAACTCCGCGGGCAGGGGCTCCTTCACCTTCATGATCATGTCGGCGCGGCGCCAGACGTCGGCCGCGCTGGGCACGACCTCGGCGCCGACGGCGGTGAACTGCTCATCGCGCAGGCCCGAGCCCTCACCCGCGCGCGTCTCGATGAGCACCTTGTGCCCTCGCGCGACGAGCTGCTGGGCGCCGGCCGGGGTCATGCCGATGCGGTACTCGCGGGTCTTGATTTCCTTGGGAACGCCGATGATCACGTGGGTGATGCTCCTTTCAGGCGCGGCGCTTATACCCCTTGGAACCGGGTTGTAAAACGCCTCTCGCGCGACGCACCGCGGCGTATCGCGGCGGGAGGACGCGTCACGGGCTGTGGTAGGGTCCACGCCCCGTGCGTCGCTCGCTGTGGTTCGTGATGGTCGTGCTCACCCTGCTGGGCTCCGCGCTCTTCGCGGCCTGGCGGGAGGGATGGGTGCGGTCGCCGTGGTCCGCGCGCTACGACGACCTCGCGGCGCAGCTCCGGGACCGCGGGAGCGTCGCCGTGAGCGGCTCGCTGCCCTTCTGGATGGTCCTGCGCGACGTGGGCGTGGTCCCGCTCGACCGCGCGCCCACCGTGCGCGACGCCCTCGCGGGCAACGACGGCGCGGCCGTGAGCACCGCCCTGCGCGCGCGTCACCTCGACGGCGTGGTGATCCGCCCCGGGGCACCAATGGGCACCCCCACCTCGGTGCACGGGCGCCTCGCGCGATCGCAGCCCGTTGCCGGCCTCGCGGCGGTCTACATGGACGAACACGCCACGGTGGTCGACCCAGCCGAGGTGTTCGACCTCTCCGTCGAAGACGCCACCCGCCTCGTGACCGTCGCCCGGCTGATCCTGTCGGGGGCGACCGCGCCGCCCGAGCGGTTGTTCCCCGAGCCCCTGCGGCGCGCGCGCCCCGCTGAGGTCGCGCTGATCCTCCGCGACGGCAACACGCCGATTCTGTGGCGCTCCACGCGCTCGGGCTCCATCGCGCGCGGCATCGTCGACGTCTCCTTCGCCGTGCTCGACCGCTGGACCACCCGTCAGCAAGAGCAATACGGCCGCATGCGCGACGCGATCCTCACGAAGACCCTCACCGTCGCGCTCTTCTACGACCGCGGGGTGCTCGGCACCCGCGACGCGGCCTATCTCCGCCGCGTGGCCGATCCGCGGGTGTGGTCCGTGGGCTATGAGCGCGTCACGTCGTGGGAGTACGCCCTGCCCCGCCCCCCCGGCGCGCCCGTCGAAGACCCCGTGACGGCCCTGCGCGCCCTCACCCGCGAGCGCGGCGTCCCCCCGCCCGGACACCTCCGCCCCGAGATCACCCTCTACCGCTTTCGCGCCCTGCAGATGATCGAGCGCTCGCCCAACGGCGAGGTGGTCATCTACGACCCGCAATAGGGTCATTCTCCGTCGCGGCCTGCCTTGACGCCTCCGCGGTCTGCGCCACCCTCTCGCCCTCAATGACCCCCGCCGCGCTGCGCTCGTATCTCGACGGTCTCGTGCGCGCCGAGGTGCGCTGGAGCGTGATGCTGTGGGGCCCGCCCGGCATCGGCAAATCGAGTGTGGTGCAACAGGTGGCGCGCGCCCACGACCTCGCGCTCCTCGACCTGCGGCTCTCGCAGCTCGCGCCCACCGACCTGCGGGGTTTGCCCGTGCCCGAGAACGGCGTGACGCGCTGGGCGCCGCCGGAGTTCCTCCCGCGGGAGGGCCGCGGGGTGCTCTTTCTCGACGAGATCAACCTCTCGCCGCCCGCCGTGCAGGGCGTGGCCCAACAGCTCGTGCTCGACCGCCGCGTGGGCTCGTACACCGTGCCCGACGGCTGGTTCGTCTGGGCCGCGGGCAACCGCAAAGAGGACCACGCCGCGGTCTTCGACATGCCCCGCCCCCTCTCCAACCGCTTCTTGCACCTCGAGGTCTCCCCCGACCTCGACGCGTTCCGCGCGCACGCGGTGGCGAAGGGGCTGCACGAGCGCATCCTCGCCTTTCTCTCCTACCGCCCGACCCTCCTGCACCGCATGGACCCGCAGCGCCCCGCGTGGCCTTCGCCCCGCTCGTGGGAGATGGCCGACGCGCTGCTCCGCGCCGACCTCGACCTGACCCCCGCGGTGGGCGCCCCCGCGGCGGGGGAGTTCGACGCGTTCTGCAAGGTGTACGCGTCGCTGCCCGACCTCGCGGCGATCCTCCGCGGCGACGATGTGCCTGCGCCGCAAGAGAATTCCGCGCGCTACGCCACCACCCTGGCCCTCGCCCTGCGCGCCGACGGTGAGGGCGCGGCGCACGCGCTGCGGTGGGTGCAGCGGTCGTTCCCCGCCGAGTGGCTGCAGCTCTATCTCCTCACCGCCACCGAGCAGCTCCGCGCGAAGGGCGCGCTGGGTCCCCTCGCCGCGGCGATCTCTCGGGACCGCGAGCTCGCGAAGGTCTACGCCGCCCTCGACCGCACCGTGCGGGGCTGACGTGACCTCGCTCGACGACCGGCTTTCGGCGTCGCGGGTGCGCCTGCGCGCGCGCTTCCCCTTCTTCGGCGCGCTGCTGCTCTTCGCGCGGGTGATCCCCTCGCGCGAGTGCCCCCTCGCGGCCACCGACGGCACCGACCTCTTCCTCAACCCCGAGGGCGTCGAGACCCTGCGCCCCAGCGAGCTCGACGGACTTCTCCTGCACGAGCTCCTGCACGCCGCGCTGCTCCACGTCGACCGCCGACGATCGCGCGAGCCCCTGCGCTGGAACATCGCCGCCGACATCGTGGTCAACGGGATCATCGCCGCGCTCCCGAAGATCACCCTCCCCGCGGGCGGCGTGCGCGACCCCGCGCTCGAGGCGCTCCCCGTCGAAGAGGTCTACGAGCGGCTGGAGGGCCGGGTCATCCCGCTCGCCCTGGTCGATCTCCTGGACGGCGACGGCGACGGCGATCCCGCCGCGGGTGAGCAGCGCGCGTCACAGTGGCGCGAGGCCCTGGCGCAGGCCGAGACCCTCACCCGCATGGGCATCGGCACGCTCCCCGCGAACCTCCGGCGCGCGGTGCGCGAGGTGCTCTCGCCCTCCCTCGACTGGCGCGCGATGCTGTGGCGCTTCGTCACCGTCACCCCTTGCGACTACCGCGATTTCGACCGCCGCTTCGTGCACCGCGGGATCTACCTCGACGCCCTCCAGGGCGACGCCCTGAGGGTCTCTGTCGCCATCGACACCAGCGGGTCCATTCAGGGGGCGCAGCTCGCGCGCTTCCTCGGTGAGCTCCGGGGGATCCTCGGCGCCTATCCCCACGTCGAGGTCGCGCTGTACTACATCGACGCCGCCCTCGACGGCCCCCACGCGCTCACCGACGTCGCAGAAATCCCTGCGCCCACGGGCGGCGGCGGCACCGACTTTCGACCCTTCTTCGCCCACGTCGCCGAGACGCGCGCGGAGTCGCCGCGGGTGCTGGTCTACCTCACCGACGGCTTCGGCACCTTCCCCGAGACCGCCCCCGCCGACCCCTGCCTCTGGGTGGTCACCGCGGGCGGACGCATCGACGACGAGTTCCCCTTCGGCGAAATCGCCCGGCTTCGCCAGGAGTGATGTGATGCCCTCTCCCGACAAACCCGCCCAGATCGCCCACATCGAGCAGATCGAGCGCGGAGACGCCGACGGCCCCGCCCTCACCGCCGCGTGGCGCGCGGCGAAGACCCTGCAGCTCAACCTCCGCACGCGCATGCGACGGGCGATCGCGCGATCAACGTCACTCCCGCCGAAGCTCGCCGCCGAGGTGCTCCCGCGCTTCCCCGCGGAGGTGTGGGAGAACCCTGCGCTGCCGCTGCTCTTGATGGAGTCACCCGACCTCTTGCAACGCGCGCCCGCGCGCTTCTGGGACGGGGTCTTCGCCTCGCCCGAGGTGTCTCCCGCGATGCTCCCCGCCCTCGTCGCCGGGTGCCCCCTGCACCGCCTCGGGATGCTCGCGCGGCGGCCCGAGTTCGACGCCGCCGACGCGCCCGCGATGCTCCAGCGACTGCGCCGCGACAGCTTCGTGAACGAGTCCGCGGAGCTCGACCTCACCGACGCGCAGTGCATGGCGCTCTGCCGTGAGTGGCACGAGCCCATGCTCGACCTCGACCCCGCGCTCCTCGCGGCGCTGCGGCGACAGACCCACAGCCCCTCGGTGCGCCACATGCTCATGCGCGCGCGGCAGCTCACGGTGACCGAGGCGCTCGCCCTCATCCCCACCGCGATGGCCCGGCAGTACCCCGAGTCCCTCGCCCTCGCGGGGCGCGAAGACCTCCCGACGTCGCTCATCGAGGAGTTCCTCGCGCGGGAGCCCGGTCCGGTGCGGGCGAAGGTCTGCGCGAACCCGACGCTCCCGGCCGAGACGCTCGCGGGCCTGGTCACCGACCGCAACCCCCTGGTGAGCGCCGTGGCCCTGCTCCATCCCGCGCTCCCCCGCGCAGCCTGGGCGCGGGTGCTCACCCGCGGCACCGCCGCCCGACGCGCCGTGCTCGCCGCCCGCCCGGACCTCCTCCCCGAAGAGTACGACCTCCTCGCGCAGGCCGGTGAGGCCCAGGTGCGGCTCGCCATCGCGCAGAACCCCCGGGTGCCCACGGCGGTGCTCGCGCGGCTCCAGGGCGACCTCGTCGACGAGGTGCGCGAGGCCCTCGCGCAGAACCCCGGGTATGTCCCCGAAGTGTCTGCGCCGCAAGGAGATGAACCTCCTGCCGCCCCGCCCGTGAAGCGCGCGCGCGCGGCGAAGCCCACGCTCCTCGACGCGGCCCGCAAGCTCCTCGTGGGCGACACCTCGGGCGGGGTGAAGTGGGAGCCCGCGCTGCAGTGGGTCGAGCACGGGGGCGAGCGCCCCGAGCGCGTGGCGATGTCGGCGCAGGACCGTCGCAAGGTCCTGCGCGCGGGTCTCAAGGTGCTCGGCGACGACCTCACCGCGGCGGACCCGCAGCGGGAGCGGCTGCTCGCGGTGCTCATCGACGGCCTCGGCTGCCTGCCTGAGCTCAACAGCCGCGCGCACCACCTCGCGCTCTCCGGGCCCGTCGAGGGGCGGGCCGCCCTGGCGGAGCAGTGGATGACCCGGCTCCAGCGCGCGGGCTTCGGCGAGGCGCAGGCGCTGGCCCTCCTGTGCTTCACCCGCACCTCGGTGCGGCTCGGGCGGGTACGGGGCGTCACGCAGCAGCAGCTCGCGGCGGCGGCCCTTGGTGTTCGCGGCGACCGCGCGCTCGCGCTCCTCCACGCGGTGCCCAAGGGCAAGGCCCGGGAGCACTTCGCCGAAGACCTCGCGGAGCTCACCGGCGCCGCGGCCCCCTCCCCCGAGGTGAAGGTCGACTGGCTCGTGGCGCTCTACGAAGACCCGGTGGCCCGCGCGACGATGAAGCCCGAGCAGCTCCGACGGCTCGCGATTCAGGGCGGCGTGGCCTTCATGCGCGCGCTGGAATCCCGTGACCCCGCGCTGGCCTGGGGCTTCTTGAAGTCCCTGGACCTTCGCTCGCCGTGGCAGATCCCGATCGACGTGGTGTCCCGGGCCCGCGAGGCCCAGGGGTTGAAGTAACCCTTCGCGCGGGGCTCGCCCGTTCCGCGCTGCCGCGCGCCCTCCCCCACGCGTTGAACGTGGCGCGGGACACATCTCCGAAACGCGCCTGTTCTCAAGGACAATTCGCGGTGCGCGGCCCCCTTCCCCGGCCCTTCCCCCGCCTCGGCTACCCACTGCCCAAACTGCACCTACACCTTCGCGATGCGTCACCCGCGGCGTGCGAGAGGTGAACGACGCGGTTCGTGCCGCCGGCTCCGCCCGTGCGGACGGCCCTAAGGGCCTGCACGGGCTGAACCCGGTGTCTGGAAGT